>JAQBWE010000177.1 GCA_027625315.1 Planctomycetota bacterium | reverse complement strand
CCCTCCCCATCCAGGAGACGGATCGGCTTGCAATGGCGACATCCATTTCTCGCTGGAGATCGTAGCAGAGCGCACAACTGCGGACCCGCAATGGGAGGACCAGGGGCCAGCGTACGACATAAACGTTCTGGATGATGCTGGCAATCCATCGCTTGTCTCAGCCCCGCTGAAAAAGCCGTTCCAAAGGAAGCCCATCCTGCTGCGTCCGCTGTCTGACATGAGAGAGGGCCCGCTGAGCGGAAGATCGTTCCTTACGCCATCCGCCGACACACTTGAGGCGACGGTCAGCCTTGGCACGGTGCCGTGCAAGGGTGGTAGTCTGCGTGGCACCGCTGTTGTCCTGTTTCGTCGGCGACCGCCGCCGGGTTATAGGTGGTATGCCCACTATCCCACCTTTCCCTTCCGAGATCGAGATACCGGGGCAACGGGAACGAGCCCCCTAGTGCAGATGATGATCAAATACGACATTTCTGTGAAACTTTGCGGCCAGGTCACGGTCAGCATGGTGGTTTCGACTCCACAGCCTTGGACGGATCAACTTGAAAGACTCCAGCCACGGCGACGCCCGGGCGGACCGCCCCCTTTTCCTCTGAGGCCCGCGAACGAGGTTCTGCGGCAGGTCGATAGCAGTTTCGAGCGTCCGCCGCCCGGTGGCTGGCCGCCTCGCTACCCGCCGCAGCCAGCCCCACGCCCGCGGTAGCCTGGGAGCCATGCGCATCAAGTCAATCTCGTACTCGCTTCTCCTCCTCGTGCTGCTCGCCGTTGGCGGGTGCGGTGCAGACGTCGAGCCGGACGGGGTCGCTGGGCCGAGCTCTGAGCCTGTGTGGAGGATCGTGCTGATGGACCCCTTAACTAGCCTGATCATCACATCGGACGGGCGCTATGTTTGGAGGTCGTATAGCCACCCCACTGAGGAACGCGGCACCTGGACGGTGGCTCACGGCTGCATCGTCCTGCGGCCGCCTGACGCCTACGTCGGCGACCCCCTCCTTTACGTTGGCGACGCCCTCCTCTATCTCGAGCCCCGGGCCAACGGAGAGTGGTACGAATCCACTGCGCCTCCCGGCAGTCCGGACTGCAAGGCGGAACTGTTCTACCTGTATGGTGGCGGAGGGTTGGACGTTATCGCTGCTCACGAGAAGAAGAAGAAACGGAAGCAGTAGTGCCTGCATGGGGTGCAGCACAAGTCGGGCACGGTCGTCCCCATCTATGCCCTAGCGGGCTCCCCTCGCCACCGCCGTCCCCATCCGACCACAAGAGTCTGACCTCTGCCGGCAGATAATCTGATACGCTGCCGAGCTGCGTGTCTCGACATTCTGCACATCCTGTTCGAGTTCCCGACAGGTCAGAATAGCTGATCGGCTCGTCCGGGGCTTGGCGATTCGCGTGGGATGGCCACCATGCCGCGATGGACACGCCCCGTCGCCAGCGCCGCTACGACCACCGCCTCGTCGAACTCGTCCGCCGCACGGGCGAGGTAGGCCACGCCACCAAACGCGGCGTCCCCCGTTCGACGGCGGCCGGATGGCTGGCGCGCCGCGGCGCCGAGGTGGTGTCGCTGCCCCATCTGGATGAGCCTGCGCTAGAGCTTCTTGTGCGACTCGCCCGCCTGGAGAAGCGCCTCGAGCGCCTACGAGCGATGCTCGCCATCGCCATCGCCATCATCCGGATCCTGCAGCCTGGCCTGACCCGCCTGCGGATCCCAGATGCCTCGGACAAGCGCAGGCTCCTTCGTGCGCTGGACAAGGCGCGTGGCCTCTTGGGCCTACGCCGCGTGCTGCTCGCCATCGGCCTGTCACCGTCACGACTCGCCGCATGGCGCCGCGCCGCCCGCGGTTGCGAACTCGAGGATGAGTCGTCGTGCCCGACCTCGTCCCCGCAACGCCTGACCGCCGAGGAGGTCACGGCCATTGGCGACATGGTCACCTCGCCCGCGTATCGCCATGTTCCAACCGGGCGCCTGGCCGTCCTGGCCCAGAGGCTCGGCACCGTGTTCGCTTCGGCTTCGACGTGGTATCGACTCGTGCGCGAACGCGGATGGCGAAGGCCGCGCCTCCGCATCCATCCCGCCGGGCCGAAGGTCGGCATCCGTGCAACCAAGCCCAACGAGCTCTGGCATATCGACGCCTCCGTGATCCGTTTGCTCGACGGCAGCAAGGCCTACGTCCACGCCGTCATCGACAACTTCTCAAGGCGCATCCTGTCCTGGCGCGTCTCTGATCGGCTTGATGCCGGAAGCTCCGTGCAGGTGCTCGTAGAGGCCGGCGAAAGCATCGACTCGGACTTGACGCCCAAGCTCCTCGCTGACGCGGGCTCCGAGAACCGGAACGCTTCCGTGGACCGACTCATCGAGGCTGGCCTGCTCGAGCGCGTGCTCGCCATGGTGGACATCAACTTCTCGAACTCGCTCATCGAGGCGTGGTGGCGCGTGCTCAAGCACAACTGGCTGTTCCTGCATCCCCTCGATTCCGTTTCCAAGGTCAGAAACCTCGTCGAGTTCTATGTCGAGGAGCACAACGCCTCGATCCCCCACTCCGCCTTCAAGGGCCAGACCCCGGATGAGATCTACTTCGGGAGAGGCGAGGGTGTGCCAGACCGGCTCGCGGAGGAACGCGTGAAGGCGAGGACCGACAGGATGGAGAAGAACCGAGCACAGCAGTGCGCGGTGTGTGCATAGCGGAGGAAGCGAGGGCCCAGAGCGCCCAATCCGGACGGAGCGACGGCGATCCCAAGCCGCCACTTTGCCCGTTGCACGAATGCGGGTGCCTCAGACCCCCTGGGGCCGCACATGCGGACGGATCCCGCCGCATCAGGCGTGTCGAGAACTCGAACAGGATGTGCAGAAGGTCGAGACACGCAGCTTGCATGACTTCAAGGGGTATGTGTGCAGCAAGTTCAGGACCGGAGCCGCTCACGTGCTGGCATCCGTGTTGGCAACGCTGCTACATCTACGCCTCACAGCATTCAGGCAACTTGCGCCGAGCGCTAGTCACGCAACTCGTGGGCGAGCGATCGATCGATCGACCTGCCGGCCGCTCCGCGCTGGACTCTCTGATCGGCGCATCGCGCTTCATGATCGTGTGCCTGTTCCAGGTGTACTGCGCAGCGTTCGCACCCGTGCGGTATGATGCGGACAGACGACACGAAGGTAGTTGCCTCCCCATCATGCCACTTGAAGGATAGGGGTTTGTAACCACCTCGCCAGCGTACCTCGGACGGCGTGACGAACCCCACCGCCTCCCCCGCGCGGGGCCCGCGCGCTCGCGAACGCACCTCAAGACTGTTCGCGACGACCCCCAACCTCCCCATCGACTCCAGGGCTCGTTGGTCACCCCGGTGACGCTCAATCGAATCCGATGCGTGGGCATCCATGATCAGCTTGAGATCCTTTGCATTCTGCACGTCGCGGCCGGCCCACCATTCGTCGTCCTTTACCAGCGAGTAATGACCGACCAGAGAGTCTCGATCGAGCCTGGTCTCCGACGAGGGCGACTCCGGACGCGAACCCGGCCCCCTATTCGGCTCGCCACACCCAACCAAGACCAGGGCCAGTAGCAGCGTCAAGCGCAAGGCGAACGAGTGGACGGGCGAATGCGAGACCACAGATCTTCTCCTCTCACGCGGCGATGGGCGGCCGACCTACTGGGCGCAGCGCTTCGGCATGATAAGGTCAATCCTCTCGAACTGACGGCGAGGCGAGCCCCATGGGCATGATGGGAGGATCATTCGTCCGTAGTCCGAAGTGGTCATGTCGGCCAGCGTACTCTCGATCTTGCCGCAGTCGCAGCCTCATGCTCGGATGGGGACGGCGGTGGCAAGGGGAGCCACAAGTGGCATAGATGGAGAGAGGCTCCACGATCGTCGCTGTCACTGATGCAGCAGCGCCCGCAAACCTGGCTCGCGCTTTCGCCATTCCGGAACATGCTTCTCCACTAGGCGCCTCCAATCTTCATCGGTGATCGGGGGTGGGTTCCACTCCTCGCGGGTGAGCGTGGGCATCTCCCACTTGGTGCCCTTCAGACTCATGAATCCGCCGTCCACCAAGAATCTGAATCCAAGGTCGGCGAGCGCCGGCCTCACCAGATCCCCAACCCCAGAATCGGTGAGCAGGGCGATAAACTGAGGGACCGAATCGATGTGCCACATCATTCCAAGCACAAGGACGGCCGACCTACGCCACTCATCCGACTGATGTGGTGTTGACTCCAAGTACCGCCACAGTGCGGGAGCGATCCGCAGATCCTGCGACTGGAGAAGCTCCCAGCAGGCATCACCGTCAACGACCCCTAAGGGCCCGAACGCACGCATCTCCAACTCATGAAGGCGCGTCGCCTCGCCCTCGCGATCCACCAAGGTCACCGTGCATCGGGTCGTGGCAGTGACTCGAAACCCGCCCTCCCACGTGCATTCTCCAAGTTGCGCTAGGAGCTCGTACGTGCCCGCAGCCGGAAACGACCGCGTGGCTTCAAAATCGCCACTATCGCCAATCACAGCGTTCACGCCGCAGACTCGCAGTAAAGGCCATGATGACCGCAGTGCCGACGGAACGTAACCGACAAGTCTAACGACGAGGCCCGTCGGCTTGCCCGCCGGTGGCTCTGGACTCACGGACATGGAGAACGGCCGCTCCGTGCTCAGTTCCTTCGTCGATTCACTCCCCGCGCGGCCCTCCGCGCCGCCGTCCGTGCGCGGGGTGTCGCCATCCGTGTACGGGGGAGGCGTAGCCGCAGTTGAAGACGCGTCGGGGGATGGCGGCGTGCTTGCGAAGGAGTCCCCCTGCCCCGAAGCAGTAGCCCCCTTCGCACCGGAGTCTACAGCGTCTCCGCATGCCACCGCCGTGGCGATCGTTAGACTGAGCAGCATCAGCAGGCGAATACGGATCATCGGTTGTCCGGGGCTTGCCCGATGTCATTCTCAAGGTATTTGGTCCACCCCACAATAGTGGCCCTCAGCACATCGTAGTCCCAAACGAGCACGGCGGCCCTCGCTCGTTCAAGTGCGCCCCGCCGATAGCCACGCTCTTCGGCCGCGGCCGCCCCGCCCTGGTCCCCAGTAGACGCAATGTACGCCGCATGAAGGACCTTAACGGCTTCGTCCAACTCCTTCTTTACGCGTGCAATGTAACTTCTCAACCACTTGTGGGGCATGTCCCTGCAGTCTAGCAGCCGCTGGTTTTCTTCGTCCGTGGGAGGCCCGTACCTGGCAAAGAGGGTCTCGACCTTGTTTTTCCAGGCTCGGTCCTGGAAGAGGACTCGTTTGGTGTACGACCCTGGTGGCAGCGAACTAAAGATCGTGGTGCTGGTGAGCCGACGAAGTTTGCGACCTAGAGTCTCCGTTACTGGCTCTTCCCAGGTCGGGTCGGGCAGGGGGAACCCGGGCGGGGGCGGACCCGTCGGAGGATCGCCTAGGTCCTCTGAGCCGTCAGGTCGCTCGTTGTACAAAAGTCCGCGAGCAATCCTTGGGCCATTCATGCCGGCCGCGTACCCCAGTTCCCCATTGGCTAGTGCATCGGACGCGTACGACGCAGAGTATCCGTCGGGATATCTCGCCAGCGGGTTCGCCGCAATGATCTCTTCCGGCGTCAAGACGCGGGGCTGGTCGCCCCGCCCCGGCCGGACAGCATCTCCAGGCCTGAACATGACTAGTCGCTCTTCGGCACGAGCCAGACGCTCGCGATGGTGTGGATCGCCACGATGTCGCCGTTGGTGACCAAGAGCCGCACCATCGGGCCAAGGCCGCTGGTGATCGCCTGGTTGGCGCTGCCGACGCCGGGGATCACCATCGGCGCGCCCACGGTCGGGTGTGCCGCTGTGTCAAAGGACGTCTCGATCTCAAACGTGAGCCCGGTGCCCGGCGCGGCCGGCACCATCGTCTGGGTGTGGATGAAGGCCGAGGCTTTCTCGTGCTCGACGGGGAACGACACCCAGTCGGTGGTGAACGCCTGCCCGGGACTCAAACTGAACGTGAAATTCTTGGCCAGTACGATGATCATGCTGAATCTCCCCCTAGGTTGTCGAACTCATCATGTCGCCCCTGACACATCCCAGGGGCACGTGACGCCAACTTAGAGGGCCCCGCGCTTCGCTGTCAACAGGCTCGGTTGCTGCCGCCCGGCGAGGGCGAGCCCGACTTGGGACCCAATCGTGATTGCTCCACTAGGCGTTGTGGGCACGTGGTCAATCCGAGGTTCAGAGCGCTCGAATTCTGGGCATTTCGCCCCATGGATTTTCGTCTGCCTGCTCGGGCAATTCGTGATGACTCGCCAGTTGCGCGCTCGCTCGGAGCACGTCGGCAAGCGTCACCTGGAGCGGCCCTCCGTCCTGGCCTGCGTGCTGGATCGTCTTGGGCATCACCATGCCGGCGACACGGAAGAAGGCGGCTGCCGCTTGAACGCGCGTGCGCGCATGCACATTGAGCAGCGGCTCGCCGGTCAGCTTCTTCCCCATCGCGAGCTCGGCCAGCGCCGCAAGCGCGTGCTCGTACGTTCCCGCCTCGCCCAGCCGGGCGTGCGCCTGCGCCAAGCGCTGCTTGATGCGGAGGTCGTAGCGGGTGTCTGACGGCTGGGGTCGGAAGGGCGCATGGTCGTCGGGCTTCACCCCGGCGATCATACCGTGGGCGTTAGGTCTTTGTAAGTACCTCGGCTGTGCCCCCAGTCAGTGCCTCCCAGCGGGCCACGATCACGTCGCAGTACAGCGGGTCGAGCTCCATCAGGAACGCGCGGCGCTTGAGCTGCTCGGCGGCGACCAGGGTGGACCCCGACCCCCCGAAGAGGTCCAGGACGTTCTCACCCTGGCGCGAGGAGTACTTCATCGCGCGCGCGGCGAGCTCCACCGGCTTCTCGGTCAGGTGGACCATGCTCTGCGGGTTGACCTTCCGCACGGGCCAAAGGATAGGGGTTTGTAACCACCTCGCCAGCGTACCTCGGACGGCGTGACGAACCCC
>JAQBWE010000176.1 GCA_027625315.1 Planctomycetota bacterium | reverse complement strand
GGCGATGCCGCGCCCGGGCCGGCAAGCCCGGGGCGCCGCACGTCGGAGAGGCAACGGAACTTCGCGCTCACCAGCCTAGCGCCGCTTGCGGCGCCTACGCACGGGCGTGCCGGTGGCGGTGGCGGCGGGCGCAGGCGGCGGCGGTGCCTTTGCCCGAGTGGTAACAGCGACGGCCGTCGCCCCACCGGTCGCCTTACCGCGCGCAGCGCGTAGCTCCTTCACGCTGAGCTCCAGCTCGGCGATCAGGTCCTTGGCGGTCGCCGTGCGGTCAGCCGGAACCTTCGCCATCAGCGTCTGGGTCAGCAACTCAGTCCGCTCGCTGATGGTCGGGTCGAGCGCACGCACAGACGGCGCCGGCTCCGTGAGGTGCATCGCCAGCACGCTCGACGCGTCGGCGCCCTCGAACGGCACGCGCCCCGTCAGCATGTGAAACAGGGTGCAGCCCAGGCTGTACAGATCGGCGCGCTCCGTCACATCGGCCTCGCCACGGGCCTGCTCAGGACTGATGTAGGCCGCCGTGCCCATGCGAGCGGGCTCATCGCCGCCGTGGGACTCCATGCGGGCCAGCCCGAGGTCGCACAGCTTCGCCACGCCCTCTTTCGTGATGATCACGTTGTCGGGCTTCACGTCGCGGTGAATGAGGCCGTTGCGATGCGCGTGGTCGAGCGCGCGCGCGACCATCAGGCCGATGCCCAGCACGCGCTCCTCGTCCAGCGCGCCTCCACGCTCAAGCAACTTGGCGACCGTCTGGCCGTCGGCGTACTCCATCACCAGATACTTGACGCCGCCGCTCTCGCCGACGTCGATGCCGCTGATAATGTTGGTGTGGTTGAGGCGGGCGACGGCCTTCGCCTCCGTGAAGAAGCGCTGGACGAATACGTCGTCCTCGCTGAGGTGGGGCGCGAGGACCTTGATGGCCACGTCGCGGTCCAGCGACAACTGGCGCGCCTTGTAGACCGTGCCCATGGCACCCTCGCCGAGCTTGTGCTCGATACGGTAGCCGGCGATCTGCTCGCCGCCCTCGGCGCGGCGCACCTGACGACGGAGCTCTTCGTGCTGCTCCTCCGTGATGACGCCCTTCTCACAAAGCACTTCACCCACGGTCCGGGGCTGCATGCCCATTTCCTCGAGTTGTTCGCTCACGCGCGTCGCGTCCGCGACCTGCTCAGCTGTCGCCATGCCCAACTCGAGGATGCGCACGATCATCGGGTCATTCACCGGCTCGTCTCCCGAGGGCTAAGTCCGTGGGCCCGCCCCCGGCCGAACACCGGCGGGACGCCCAGGGCGGCCAGGGCCGCCCGCTCCGCACGCCGCATCCGTCGCCGCTCTCCAGGATCGTGGTCCTCGTAGCCCAGGAGATGCAGGACGCCGTGCACGGCGTACAGCAGGAGTTCATGGTACGCCGAATGGCCGCGCCGGGCAGCCTCCCGCCGCGCCGTATCGGCTGACAGCAGCACCTCCCCGACCAGGACCGGCTCATCGGCCATGGGGAACGACAGGACGTCGGTCGGGTAGTCGTGGTCGAGGCTCTCGCGATTGACGACCTGCATGCTCTCGTCATCCAGAACGGCGAAGGCCAGCTCCAGCGGCCGCTCGCAGCGCGCTGCCGCGTAGTCGCCCAGCCGCAGGAGATCCGCCTCGAGGCGCCGGCGGCCGCCGGGTACGCGCGTGTCGTGGACGGAGAGTGAGACAGCGGCGGTCACTTGCGGCTCCGTCGGCCGGTCTCAGGCGGGTTCCGCTCATCCTCGCGGTCGTAGGCATCGACGATGCGCTGTACGAGCGGATGGCGCTGGATGTCATGGGGGCCAAAGCGGATGACAGCGAGGTCGTTCACGCCGTCAAGGATGCGAATGCTCTCTACGAGGCCAGAGGGGGTGCCCTCAGGCAGATCGAGCTGGGTCGTGTCGCCGTTCACGACGGCCTTCGATCCGTCGCCGAGCCGCGTCAGAAACATCTTCATCTGCGCGGGCGTCGTGTTCTGCGCCTCGTCCAAGATGATGAACGCGTTCTTCAGGGTGCGCCCGCGCATGTACGCGAGCGGCACGATCTCGATGACGTCGGCGTCGACGTAGCGCTGCACTTCACCCCACGGGATCAGGTCCCCAAGCGCGTCGTACAGTGGCCGCAGGTAGGGGTTGATCTTGGCGTGGAAGTCGCCCGGCAAGAAGCCGAGCTTCTCGCCCGCTTCGACAGCCGGGCGCGTGAGCACAATGCGGCGCACGGCGCCCGATCGCAGCGCCTCGACCGCTTCGACCACCGCGAGGTACGTCTTGCCCGTACCGGCGGGCCCAACCGCGAACACGATGTCGTACTTTCGAATGGCCTCTAGGTACTGACGTTGGCCCTCCGAACGGGGCTCCGTGCGCTGAGGACGCGGGCCGTCGTAGCCGGCGCCGGGCCCCCCCATTGAGCGACTCGCCGAGCCGCCCGACATGCGTCCGAGCTGCGCTCCCCGCGCTCCGCCCGTCGCTCGTCCGGCTTGCGGCGTGCGCGTGGAGCGCCCACCCTGCGCGCCGCGCGCCTTCGCCGGCGACGATTCCCGCTTCGGCTTGCGCTCGTCGAATCGGCCTTCACCGAGCAGCAAGTCTTCAACCTCGGCCGGTTCGGGCTCGCCGCGTCGCTCAAGACGCGCCAGCACGCGCTTCACGCGCTGCATGACGTCCTGCACGGCCGCGTCGTCGGAGCCGTCCAGAGTGAGCACATCGTCTCGCGCGGTGATGCGTACACCGAACCGCTCGCGCAGGAGACGCAGATGTCGGTCCATCGGCCCGAACAGTGCGCGCTGCACAGACTCACCCGCGTCGGAGATACGTTCCTTCGGCATGGCGGGAGTCTACCCCCCCACACCCAGCGTCGGCCATCCCGCGGTGCGGTGCCTGCGGCGTGCCCGCCTCATACCACCAGGCGAACCCACACGTAGGCGGCCGGGCCTGCCAACAGCAACGAGTCCACCATGTCCATCACGCCGCCCATCTCGGGAATCAGCGCGCTGGAGTCTTTCGCGCCGAGTCGGCGCTTCCAGCCGCTCCACGTGACACCCGCGAGGATCGAGGCCGCGCCCAGCAGCAGCCCGAAGCCTGCCCGTGCGAACGCGCTGTCGGCTACGCCCTGCAGCCCCAAGGCCGGCGGGAGAAACACCGCGACCAGGGCGCTGGCAGCGAGTCCGGCGAAGGTGCCCTCCCAGGACTTACCCGGCGACACCGAGGGGATCATCTTGTGCTTACCGAACGGAACGCCGACCGCCCAGCCCGCCATGTCGCTCGCCTTGGCCGTCAGCACGATGACGGCCAGCCAACGCCAGTCGTGGGCGAACTCGGCCATGAACGAGAACGTGAACCCGACGTAGATGATTGGCAGGCAGCCCAGGGCGATCGAGTCCACCGCTTGGGGCCGCGTGTCGCGCAGGTGGTTGACGAGCAGCGCCAGCAGCAGCAGGAACAGCAGCACGCTGCGCGCCGCCATCGTGGTTCCGAGCCCAGCCAGCTCGAGGAGACCCACGGCGCCGAGCAGAGCACAGCCAACCGCGGCGAACGCGGGCTGACCCACACCGCGCGTGGCACGAAACAGCAGCGCGAACTCCGCGCCAGCGAGCGCGCCGAAGAGGGCCAACACGAGGTGCGAGCCCACAGCGCTACCCGTCACATGCTGGATGGCCAGCACGCCCGCGATTACCCCGAGGATGATCGGCGTCACGAGCAGTCGCACGCGTACGTCGCGGCCGCGCTTGGCTTGCTTGTCCACGGCCATCTTATCGGCGGCTCGCTGATCGCCGGCGGGCGCGTCCGGCTGGCGAGCGGAGCCGGACTCCGGGTCTCTCGGTCCGATCACGAGCGCAGTTACACAGCCACCGGCACGCCGCGCTCGAGCGGAATGAACCGCTCGCGTTCGGCACCGACGCTGATCATCTCGATGGGTGTTTCCATGATCGCCTGCACGGCGCGGACGTACACCTGCGCAGCGACGGGCAGATCGTCGAAATGGCGCGCCCCGCCGAGATCCTCGGACCAGCCCTCGAACGTCTCGTACACGGGCGTGCAACGCACCCAGTCGCCGGCCCAGGCGGGCGGCGAGTCAAGGCGTCGCCCATCCAACTCGTAGGCCGTGCAGAGCTTGATCTCGTCGAGCCCGGAGAGGCAGTCGACCTTCATGAGCGCCACCGCATCGCAGCCCTGCGTGAGAGCCGCGCGCCGCGCGAGGACGGCGTCGAACCAGCCGCAGTCGCGCGGGCGGCCCGTGGTCGCCCCAAACTCATGGCCCTTCTCGGCCAAGTGGCGGCCGGCCGCACCATGGTCGCAGCTGGGGAAGGGGCCGGCGCCAACGCGCGTGAGGTAGGCCTTGGCGATACCGACGACCCGCGTGAGCGCCTTCGGCGGCAAGCCCGTGCCTGCCGAGACGCCAGCCGGTCCTGTCGTGCTGGACGTGACGAACGGATAGGAGCCGTGATCCACGTCGAGGCCGAAGCCTTGGGCGCCCTCGGCGAGGATGCTCCTGCCCGCGCGCCAGGCGGAGAGCAGCATGTCGGTCGTGTCGGCGACGTAGGGGCGCACGCGCTCGCCAACGGCGCGCATCTCTTCGATGACGGCCGGGATGTCGATGGCCGGCATGCCCGCCTGCTCCAGGATGGCGTTCCACGCGCCGGTGTTGGCCCGCAACAGCTCCTCGTAGCGCTCAGGCTTGAGCATGTCCACGACGCGCATACCCGCACGGCGGAACTTGTCACCGTAGGCGGGACCGATGCCACGGCTGGTCGTGCCCAGCGCGTCGGAGCCGCGCAGGGCCTCCAACGCCATGTCCATGGTCTTGTGGTACGGCAGCACGACGTGGGCCCGGTCGCTCACGAAGAGGCGGCCCTGGAGGTCAATGCCGCGCTTGGCGAGTCCGTCGATCTCGGCGATCAGCGTGGCGGGATCAACCACGACGCCGTTGCCCACGATGTTCGTCGTGTCGGGCTGGATGACCCCGGACGGGAGCAGATGCAGGACGTACTTCTCCTGCCCCACGATGACCGTGTGGCCGGCATTAGCACCGCCCTGGTAGCGGACGACGAACTCAGATTTGGCGGCGAGCAGGTCGACAATGCGCCCCTTGCCCTCGTCGCCCCACTGCATTCCAAAGACGCAGGTCACCGACATGGCCGGACGGTCCTCCGGTTAAAAGACCATTCTAAGGCATTGCGCGCGCGTCGGCATCCATTTCCGCGGTCGAGCGGGCCATCTGCCGGCGTAGGGCTCGCCCTAGACCAGCACCGGCACGCCGCGGACCAACCGCCGGAAGCGCAGGAACAGGTGCTGGGCGTCATGGGGCCCCGGCGCCGCCTCAGGGTGGTACTGAACGGCGAACGCGCGCATGGCCGCCGACGCGATGCCAGCATTGGTCATGTCGTTGAGATTGGTGTGGGTCGGCTCGAAGCCGGTGCCCGCGAGGCTCTCGCCATCGACCACGAAGCCGTGGTTCTGGCTCGTGATCTCGACCCGCCCCGTGGCGTGCTCGCGCACGGGATGGTTGGCGCCGCGATGACCAAACTTGAGCTTGTAGGTCTTGGCGCCCGCGGCGAGAGCGAGCAGTTGGTGGCCCAGGCAGATGCCGAAGATGGGCACCTTCCCGAGCAACTTCTTGATCGTGGCGACCGCGTAGGTGACGGCGGCCGGATCGCCGGGGCCGTTGCTCAAGAACACGCCGTCCGGCTCGAGCGCCAGGATCTCCTCCGCGCTGGTGGTCGCCGGCACGACCGTCGGTACGAGACCGTGGGTCACGAGCGAGCGGAGAATGTTGCGCTTCGCCCCGAAGTCCAGCGCCACCACCTTGAACGGTCGGCCATCGTCGCCGTCGCTGGCGAGGTCGGGCATGGCGTTCCACTCCGGGGGCCAGGCCTCGTTCCACGCGTAGGGCGCCGCGCACGTCACTCGGGATGCGAGGTCGAGGCCGTCCATCGACGGCAGCGCCTTCGCCTTCTCGAGCAGGCTGGGAATCGCGAGGTCCTCGCTGGACAGCACGCCGTTGATCGCGCCGTCGCCGCGCAGGCGCCGCGTGAGGCTCCGCGTGTCGATGCCCTCGATGCCGAGAACACCGGTCTCCTCGAACCAGGCGGCGAGCGTGCGGGTCGAGCGGAAGTTGCTCGCCACCGGCGAGAGCTCACGCACGATCATGCCCTCGATCCACGGCCGATCGGACTCGTCGTCTTCGGCGTTCGTGCCGTAGTTGCCGATGTGCGGATACGTCATGGTGACGATCTGGCCGGAGTACGAGGGATCGGTCGCGATCTCCTGATACCCCGTCATCGAGGTGTTGAAGACGACCTCGCCGGCACGCTCTCCGGAGGCGCCAAAAGCGCGTCCCCGATATGCGGTGCCGTCGGCCAGAACAAGCAAGGCAGGGCGTGAGGTACTCATCGACGGCGCAGGGTACCGGGGGGCTGCCCCGGCGCACAGCCAACTACGGATCGCGCCCCTCAGACTCGGGCGCGGCGTTGATCAGCGCCGCCAAGTAGCCCGCGCCAAAGCCGTTGTCCACGTTCACGACGGCGACGTTGGGGGCGCAGGCGTTCAACATCGAGAGCAGCGGGGCCAGCCCCGCGAAGGCCGCGCCGTAGCCGACGCTCGTGGGCAGGGCGATCACGGGCACCCCCACCAGGCCCCCGACCACGCTAGGCAGCGCGCCGTCCATGCCGGCGGCGACGACGATGACCCGGGCAGCACGCAGCCGCTCCTGCTGGGCCAGAATCCGGTGCAGGCCGGCGACCCCCAGGTCGTGCACCACCTCGGGCGCGTGGCCCATGGATTCGGCCGTGACCCGCGCCTCCTCCGCGACCGGCACATCACCGGTGCCCGCGGTGAGGATGAGAATGCCGGGGCGGCCGGCGGCACGGGCGCCGCGCCGCACCGTCACGGCGCGCGCGCGGACGTGGTACTCCGCGTCGGGCAGCGCGGCCTGGAGCGCCGCCGCGCGGACTGCGTCTACGCGC
>JAQBWE010000175.1 GCA_027625315.1 Planctomycetota bacterium | reverse complement strand
GAATCGCCGCACGACGAGCCCGGGAACGGCATCGGGCACGAGGAACGCGAGCGGCACGCGCGCCCCGCGCGCCGCGAGGGCAGCCGGCGCACACGGCCAGCCCCCCAGGGCCACAAGCGCGCCGATGCCCTGCGCTTTCATCAGCCCCCGCGCAGCGCGGATGGCGTGGAAGAAGCGAATCGGGAAGCCAAGCAGCTCGCCAGCACCGCGCGGTCGCCGCAGGGCCGGCAGCGTGAGCGGCGCGGTGCGCCCCTCAAACCAAGCGCGCTCCACATCCTCGCCGGGGGTGGCGAAGTGGGTCTCGACACCGCGCGCGTTCAGCGCGTCGGCCAGCGCGAAACCCGGGGCGAGATGACCCACGGTTCCACCGCCGGAGAACAGGATTCGCTGTGCCGCGTCGCCCATACCCCGGTGGTAGCACGGCGCCGCGCGGACGCACGAACCACTCGCGCCGCCCGGCGCTTCGTCAGTGGCGCAGGTGCGGCTGGGCCTCGCCCGCGGCATCGGCCAGCGCGCCGAGCAACACGCCAACGCGGTCGGCCTGATCGCAGAGCTCTTGCGTATCGGCGAGACCAACGAGCTCAATGGCGTCCAGCGACGCCTCCAACTCGGCCATCTCCCCGCGCGCCTGCGCGAACGCCTCCGCGCGGGCCGCCGGGACCTCGGCTGCAGCTCCGGCGGCGATGCGCCGCAGGGAGGCGGCGGCAGCACGATCGGTTTGGCGCACGAGCGACTCGTGCCCGGCCGGAAGGCCCCGGGTCAACGCCCGCGCATCGTGGGCCAGTCGCCGCGCCAACTGCCAGGCGAAGAGCCGGCGGTGGTCGGAGTGAGCCATGGGAGGTGCGGCTAGCGCTGGATGAATACTTGGGTCCACCAGGGACCGGTCATGATGGCGCTGGCGGGGCTCACGCCCTCGCGGAAGCCGACGCCGAGGTGGGTCCACTGCGGAGCGAGCAGGTTGTCGCGGTGCGACGCGGATGCAATCCAGTCGTCCATCACCTGCTGGGCGGTCAGCTGGCCATGCGCCACGTTCTCACCAGCGCTGACGAACGGCACGGCGCCGCTGATCAGACGATTCGTCAAGCAGACGCTCCCCACCGTGCACGGGGGCGGGCCGGCATGCGTGAGCAGTCCGCGCGCCTGCATGTCATTCGTGTGGCCCTGGGCCACGGCGGCTAGCGGCGCGTCCCACTGCACGAGACCGCGGCCATTGTTGTTGCGGTACTCGTTCACGAGGCGAAACACTTCACTCGCGAAGGCGAGCTCGCGCGCGCTCATGCCCGTACCGGTGCCGTCCTGCAGCGGCGGCGTCGGAGCCGGCGTCGCACCCGGGGGCACGGAGTTGCGGTTGTTGCTCGGGCCGGTGCCGGTTGAGAGATCGTTCGATGAATCGCCCGAGCCGCAGGCGGTCAGGGGCAGCGCGAGCGCCAGGGCGCACAGCACGACGAGGAAATGACGCATGAAAGCCTCCACCGGACCATCCCCGGTCCGCGGCGGATTCTAGTGGCAACGCCGGTCGGACGGGAAGCCGCGCGCAGGACGGCGTCGCAATCTGGGACTCCGCGTCCCGGCGGGAGACGCCCGCTGAGCCCTAGCGGCTGGGGCCAGCGCCGATCGCGGCGCGTCGTGCGACACCCAGAAGCAGGCCGATGCACACGCTGGCCATCAGCAGGTTGCTGCCGCCGGTGCTCACGAACGGAAGCGAAACACCCTTCGTGGGCGCGGTCGCCGTCACGACCGCGATGTTGATCAGCGCTTGGAACGTCACGATGAACGTGGCACCCGCGGCGAGGTAGAGCGCGTGCGAGTCGAGTCGGCGCGCGGCCCAGGCGATGCGGCGCCCGTACCAAGCCATCGCCATGTAGGCGCACACAACCGCCGCGCAACCAAGGAAGCCGAGCTCCTCCCCGATGACGGCGAAGATGAAGTCGTTGTGGGCCTCCGCGAAGTAGCCCAGCTTCTGCGCCCCCTGGCCGAGGCCCTTGCCCAGCGCGCCACCCGATCCGATGGCCACCAAGGCTTCGTGCAGCTGGCTCCCCTCGTCGGCCCCGGAACTGTAGATCTGCAGCCGGTTGCGCACGTGCGGGAAGCGTGTGTACGCAAACAGCCCCACCGCGGGAATCACGGTCAGAGCCAGCGGCAACACGCGCGTAGGGCGCACTCCGGCAAACGCAAGCAGGACCACGGCCTGCGCCGCGATGAACAGCGCCGTGCCGAGATCGGGCGCAACCAGTACGAGCAGCAGCCCAATGCCGACTGGGGCCAGGATCGGCAGCAGCCGCCCGGATCGTCCCGCCTCGGCGGCCTCGTCGCGCCGCGCCAGCCGGTCGGCGAGATAGAGGAGCACGGCGATCTTGAGCAACTCGCTCGCCTGGAGCGAGAATCCAGCCACATAGAGCCAGCGGCGACTGCCCTTGACCGCCGGCCCGAGAATCAACGTCAAGGCCAGCAGCAGGATGGCAACCACCATGGCCGGCACCGCGGCGCGCCGGAGCCAAGCGGGCGGCGCAAACGCGGCGGCCGTCGCGGCCAGCACCCCGAGCACGACCCAGCGCAGCTGCCGCAGCAGCATGTCCGTGTGCCCACTACCGTCGACGGCGTGCAGCGCGCTGCTCGTGCTGTAGACCATGACGAGGCCCAGCGCCACGAGACCCAGCGCCGTTCCCAGCACGACGCGTGCGGCATGTCGCACGTCGTTCGGCTGCGGAAGCGACGCGGCGACCATCAGCGCACCTTCAACAGCGCCAACGCCGTGAGCACGCAGATTGCTGAGACGATCCAGAGTCGAATGACGACCTTGCTCTCGTGCAGACCACCCATCTGGATGTGGTGATGGAAGGGAGCGCAGCGAAACCAGCGCTTGCCGGTCGCGTCGGGCACGCCCGCGCGCTGGGCCCGGCGGCGCGTGGCCTTGAAGTAGGTCCGTTGCCAGATCACCGAGAGTGCTTCGGCGACGAAGATGCCACCGGCGATGAGCAACGTGAGCTCATGGCGCAGGGCCACGGCCATCACACCCAGGATGCCGCCAATGGAGAGCGAGCCCGTGTCGCCCATGAACACCTGGGCTGGGTAGCCGTTGAACCACAGGAAGCCCAGGGCGCCCCCCACGAGGGCGGCGCCGATGACGGCCAGCTCCCCCCCTTCTGGGACATGGAACAAGTACAGCTCCTGCGAGAAATCGACGCGCCCGACGACATACGCAATGAAAGCGAAGGCGATCGCGACCGTCGCGGTGGTGCCGATGGCGAGGCCATCCATGCCGTCGGTCAAGTTGACCGCGTTGCTCGCGCCGACGATGACCAGGATGCCGAGCGGGATGAATAGGATGCCGAGATCCAGGCAGAACTTCTTGAACACGGGAATCTGCAGGTCGTGCCGGTGGTGATCGCGGCGGTCCGGCCAGGCGGCGGGGAGGTCGATCTCGCGGCCCACGGTCGGCGCATGCTGCACGGCCTCGGGCACATCCGGATCGCAGAGATCGCCACCCGCCGAGGCGCTGAGAACGGCGGCGCTACGGGCGAGCGTCGCGTCGATGCCGTTGCGGACCGCGATCTCGCGCGCGCGACTCGTGTTGCCGAGGTACTTGTCGGCCAGCGAGTTCCAGGACTCGCCCCGGACGACCACGTGCCGCTTCACCCACTGCAGCGCGTACGGGTTTTCCTTGATGCTCGGCATGCGCCACGGATTCAGGCCGTCCTGCGCGTTGCCCAGGCCATAGAGCGTGCCGATCGCCAGCAGGGCAATCGTCAATTGCCAGCCGAGCTTCATGCGCTCAGAGATGCCGCGCCGATTGCGATCGGTGAGCTTGACCCAGTCGTCGCGCGCGCCGAGGGCGCCGAAGGCCAAGAACGACAGCAGCACAACCCACGTGTACGGGTTGTCGAGGCGCGCGAAGAGAAAGCCCGATAGCGCAACGCCGCACAGGAGGATCACGCCCCCCATCGTGGGCACGTCCTTCTTCGCGTCCCGCTGGCCATCCACGACGTCGCTGCCCGTCTTGGTGTAGCCCGCGATCTTGCGCTTGCGTAGCGACGCGACGATGCCCGGACCGACCCACGTCGCGACCACAAATGCGAAGATCGCGGCGAACGTGGCTCGAAACGTGATGTACTGGATCAGCCGGACGCCAGAGAAGGCATCCTCGAAGGCGCTGAAGAGGTGGTAGAGCACGGATCTCCTCGGCGCGCTACGGGCGACGGCGGTCGAGGCGGTGCATCGGCGAGGCGGCGCTAGGGTCCAAGCTCTTGGCGCGCTCCCGGACGATGCCAGCCACGTTCTCCAGCGCCATGCCGCGGGAGCCCTTGAACAACCACACATCGCCGGGCAACGGATCGAACGCGGGATCTTCCAGCGCGTCGTCGATCGTCTCGTCCCAGCGGACGTGCTCAGCGCGCATGCCCAGGCGCAGTGCCTCCTCGGCCATGCGGGCTGCGTTCGGACCTACGGCCCACAAGAGGTCGATCCCCTCGTTGGCGACCTTGCGTCCGAGCGAGCGATGGAAGGCCTCGGTGCGTTCGCCGAGCTCGAGCATCTCACCGAGCACGGCGACCCGGCGGCCACTGCAGTCGCGTCCGGCCAGCTCGCAGATGGCCGCATCCATGCTCCGGGGGTTGGCGTTGTAGGCGTCGTTGATGAGCGTGACGGGGCCCACTCGCTCCTTGCTCATGCGCATCGCCGGCGCGCGGAAGGCGGCGAGCGCCTCCTGGATGGCCGCGGGCTCGCGACCCAACCACAGGCCGACCGCGATGGCCGCCAGTGCATTGGAGACGTTGTGCACGCCGAGACTGCGCAGCTCGAGCGGCATACGACCGTAGAGCAGGAACTCGATGCCGTCCTCCGTATTGCGGGGCTCCAGCCCGAAGACGTCGGCGTCCTCCCACAGGCCGAACGTGATGACGTGGGAACGCAGGTCCTCCATGATCTCGCGGCAGTAGTAGTTGTCGGCGTTCACGATGGCGGCGCCGCTGCGGGGCAGGGCCTCCAGCAGGGCGGCCTTCTCGCGCATGACGCCGTGGACCGTCCCCAGGCCGGCGAGGTGTGCCTCCTCGACGTTCGTCAGCACGCCCACGGTCGGCCGGGCGATGCCGGCCAGGTGGGCAATCTCGCCCGGCGCGTTCGTGCCGATCTCAACGATCGCGGCGCGGGTGTTGCGGTCCATGTTGAGCAGGGTGAGCGGGACGCCAATCTCGTTGTTGTACGACTTCTGGCTCGCCACCACGCGATCCCCGAGGATCAGCCGGGTCATGTCCTTCACGGTCGTCTTGCCGCAGGAGCCCGTGATGCCGATGACCGGCACGTCGAAGCGACTGCGGTGCCAACGCGCGAGATCGCCCAGCGCCTTGGTCGTGTCGCGCACGACAATCGCGTTCCGGGGGATGCGCGAGGCGTCGGTATCGTCCGCCACCAGGGTGAACGACGCGCCGCGCGTGAACGCTTCCTGCATGAACACGTGCCCGTCAAAGCGCGGGCCGCGAAGCGGCACGAACAAGGAGCGCGCAGGCACGTTGCGGCTGTCCGTGGTGACGCCCTCGATGAGAGGGTCCCCCTGGACGGGGCCCGTGGGCTCGCCGCCGGTTGCGCGGAGCAGTTCACTGTAGCGAATCGGTTCCATCGTCTGTTTCCTCAATATGCCTGGGAGGCACCCCAGGGCGCTGGCCCCCCCGCCGCGCGCCCGGGTCGGAGCGCAAGTGCGCTCCGCACCACAGCCGCGTCGTCGAAGGGGAGTCGTTCGGTTCCGAGAATCTGGTAGGTCTCGTGGCCCTTGCCCGCCACGAGCACTGTGGCGCCGGCCGGCGCCTCGCGCACGGCCTGCCCGATGGCAGCGGCGCGATCCACGATCACGTGGGCCTGCTCGCGCTCCTCGGCGGAGAGGCCGGCGAGCATGTCGGCCAGGATGGCCTGCGGCTCTTCGCCGCGCGGGTTGTCACTGGTGAACACGACGCGATCGGAGAGATCGAACGCAACCCGCGCCATGCGCGGCCGCTTGCTCCGGTCGCGGTCGCCGCCGCAGCCGATGACGCACGTGATCGGCACGGCCTTCACCATGCGCAGGAACGTGAGCACCTGCCGGAGCGCATCCTCGGTGTGTGCGTAGTCGACAAAGGCCCGTACGTCGGCATCCGACGCCACGCGCTCGAGGCGTCCGGGGACGAGCGCTACGGACGCCGCCCCTTCGGCCGCACGCAGCGGGTCCACACCCAGACCCACGCACAGGCCGACAGCCGCGAGCAGGTTGAGGACGTTGTGCTTGCCGACGAGCGGCGTCGCGATCTCGCAGGTGCCCCCTCCGGCGACTACGAGCCGGAAGCGCGTGCCATCGGAGGCCAAGTGGACGTCTTCCGCGCGCAGGTCGGCTTCGGGCGAGAAGCCGTACGTCAGCACCGAACCGCGTACGCGCGCGGCGAAGCGCGACCACGCCGCGTCCTCGCGGTTCAGGATCGCCAAACCGTCCGTACCCAGCTCATCGAACAGGCGCGCCTTGGCTTCGAAGTACGACTGCGGATCACCGTGATAGTCGAGGTGATCCGACGCCAGGTTGGTCAGCGCTGCCGCTGCGAACTCAAGGCCCGTCGTGCGGCCCTGATCGAGCGCGTGGCTTGAGACTTCCAACACGGCGCTGTCGCAGGACCCAGCGCGAGCCTTGGCGAGCAGTCGACGCAGTTCGAGCGCCCCGGGCGTGGTGTTGGCGGACGGCTCGCGGCCCGCGGCGCCCAGATCGTGCTCGATGGTGCCGAACAGGGCAGGCTTGTGCCCGGCGGCGCGCAACGCCGCGGCGGCAAGCCAGGCAACCGTGGTCTTGCCCTTCGTGCCCGTCACCGCGAGGAGGCCGAGCCCGGCCTGGGGTCGATCGAACCAAGCGTCGGCCGTCGCGCGCAGGGCGGCGGCCACATCGGCGACGACCAGTACGGGGCCCGCGCCCGGCAGGGCGCGGTCGGCAACCACGACGCCGGCGCCGCGCGCGCGTGCGTCA
>JAQBWE010000174.1 GCA_027625315.1 Planctomycetota bacterium | reverse complement strand
GCTTTCCGCGGCCCGACCGCCGGACCGGCCCTCCAGGTTAGGCGAATCGCCGCAACCCCGTTTCTGCTAGGCCGTTGCGGAAGATCGACGTACCTTCTCGCACCCTAGCGAGGGTACGCCCTGCATTTCCGGGCCACGGCGCTTGCGCCCCCCTCGCCCGACCAGGAGATGGCATGGCCAGATATTTCGTGACTGGTGGGGCCGGCTTCATCGGCTCCAACCTCGTTGACGCCCTGGTGAAGAACGGCGACAAGGTCGTCGTCTACGACAACTTCTCGACCGGGGCCAAGAAGAACGTCCAGGACCACAAGGCGGCCGACGTCAAGGTGGTCGAGGGCAGCGTCAGCGACGCCAAGGAGCTGCGCAAGGCCGCCAAGGGCTGCGACTTCCTCCTGCACCTCGCTGGCAAGGCCGGCGTCGAGGCGTCCGTCAAGGACCCCGAGGCGACGCTCGAGGCGACCTTCCAGGGCACGCTGAACGCCCTGTCGGCAGCCCGCGACCTGCGCATCAAGCGCTTCATCTACGCCTCGTCGTGCGCCGTGTACGGCGAGAGCCCCATCCTCCCCAAGGAGGAGGTCATGCTGCCGACGCCGTACAGCCCGTACGGAGCTGCGGCCCTGATCGGCGAAGACCTAGCCCGCGTCTTCTACGCGACGTACCGCCTTGAGACCGTCTCGCTGCGTCTGTTCAACGTGTACGGGCCGCGGCAGGCGATCACGGGCGACTCCTCTGGCGTCGTGGCGCGCTTCTGCGCGGCGATCCTGAGGGGTGAGACCCCCATCATCTACGGCGATGGCAAGCAGTCGCGCGATTTCGTGTTCGTCGGAGACGTCGTCGAGGCCTTCCGTCTCGCGTGCACGGCACCGAAGGCGGAGGGCGAGGTGTTCAACATCGCGTCCGGAAGCCGCATGAGCATCTCGGGCCTCTTGAACTGCTTCAGCACCTTGCTTGAGAAGCAGTTCCTGGGCGAGAACGCGGAGGCGCGTTCCTCGGATGTGCGCCACAGCCTAGCCGATATCGTGAAGGCCCAGGAAGTGCTTGGGTACCGCCCGCGCGTGAGCATCGGCGAGGGGCTCGCCAAGACGTTGGTGGCCTACAAGCGCAGCCTCGGCAAGGCCTTGAAGCGCTAATCGGCGCCTGAAAGCCGCCATGACTGAGCGCGTCCTCTCTGTCGTCGTGCCCGTGTTCAACGAGGCCGGGACGATCGACGCTCTGCTCGCTCGTGTTCTTGAGTCTGCGGTCGTGCACGAGGTGATCGTCGTTGACGACGGCTCGAGTGACGGGACGCGCGAGCGCCTCGCCGCGTTCGCTCACCCGCGCGTGCGCGTCGAGCTGCATCCCAAGAATCGGGGTAAGGGCGCGGCCGTACGCACCGGGATCGCGCTCGCGACCGGCGCTGTCGTGGTGATCCAAGACGCGGATCTCGAGTACGACCCGGCGGAGTACCCGGTGCTGCTCGCGCCGATTCTCGCTGGTGACGCGGATGCCGTCTTCGGCAGCCGGTTCCTCGCGGGGTCCTCGCGCGTGCTCTACTACAAGCACCGGATGGGGAATGGCTTCCTCACGTTCCTAAGCAATCTGGCGACGGATCTGAATCTGACCGACATGGAGACCTGCTACAAGGCGGTCCGGCGCGAGTGGATTCAGGCTCTTGACCTCACCCAGGAACGCTTCGGTATCGAGCCTGAGCTGACTGCCAAGCTCGCACGCGCGGGTGCACGGGTGTACGAAGTCCCCGTGTCGTATCGCGGTCGCACGTACGAAGAGGGTAAGAAGATTGGCTGGCGTGATGGCGTGCAGGCGATCTGGTGTATCTGGCGATACGGGATCCTCCATCGGTGATGGCGGTGCGACGTGCGTGACTGGGCAACGTGCGTGACTGGGCCGCAAGACGCGGCGCGGAGATTGCCGTAGCGCTCCGTAGAATGAGAGTTTCCGCGGAGGCTTTCGATCGGTACCGTGCGCGCTAAGTCCAACCCTTCCCGGCGCTCCGAACCTGCTTGGGCGGAGGCCTCAGACGAAGAGTTGCTTGATCTACGACTCTGCGATCTCGATGTACGGATCGAAGGCACGTGGCTCGAGCCCATGGTCGAGCGACTCCACACGGAGATGGCGGCCAAGGGCCTGCGCGTGCGACCGCACTGCTGGCTGAGCAACGAGTGGTTCTCGCCGGATGGCATCCCCGGCATCGCGATTCCGTTCTACCTCGCGCATCCTCGGCTCATGCAGCTCGAGCGTCGGCAGATGTTCCTGGTCGAAGGCGGCACCCGCGCTTGGTGCATGAAGATCCTGCGGCACGAGGCTGGCCATGCCTACGACACGGCCTACCGGCTCCGCCGCAAGCGCCGCTGGCAGCAGGTGTTCGGCCGGGCCGGCAAGCGCTATCCGGCTACCTACAAGGCGCGCCCGGAGAGTCGGCACTACGTCCTGCACTTGGAGTGGTGGTACGCCCAGAGCCATCCCGTCGAAGACTTCGCTGAGACGTTTGCCGTCTGGCTGACGCCCGGCTCTCGCTGGCGTACGACGTACAAGGGCTGGCCGGTACTCAAGAAGCTTGAGTATGTCGACGAGGTGCTCACCGAGACGGCGACGAAGCCCGCGCCCGTCCGGACCAAGGTGCAGGCCGAGCCCTTGTCAGCCATTCGCAAGACGCTGCGGCGGCATTACCGGGAGCGGCGCGAGCGCTACGGCGTGGATCTGCCCGACTTCTACGAGCTACAGCTCGAGCGCATTTTCACGGCCGGGCGCGCACGGACCACGGAGTCGGCCTCCGCCTTTCTGCGCCGCGTCGGTCCTGACCTTCGCGAGCGGGTCGTGCGGCTGACGGGCGCGCATCCGTACACTGTTGATCAGTTCTTGAGCGAGATGATCGGCCGAGCCCGCAAGCGCAAACTCAAGCGCACGCGGTCCGAACGCCACGCCAAGCTCGAGTCAGCCATCCTGCTCGCCGCTCAGGTGATGGGCTACGTGAGCACGGGGGGCAGTACAATGTCCCTATAGGGACGCAGAGACACTGTCCCTGTAGGGACGAATGGGGGCACGATGCGATCCATGCGTGTGTTGGCGCTGGTGGGTCCTGGGAACAAGCCGCCCTGTAGCCTCGACGGGCTCGAAGCAGCCGACATGGCTGATTGGAAAATGGAATTTGACGTGATCGCGGCGCTCGAAGCGCTCGGTCACGAAGCCATCTGCCTCGAGACCGGGCACGATCTGGCGCAGATCCGCGAGGCCATCGCGGAGCACAAGCCGCACATCGTGTTCAACATGCTGGAGGACTTCCACGGACACGTGGTCTTCGACAGCAACGTCGTGGCCTACCTCGAGCTGATGCGCATCCCGTACACGGGGTGCAATCCCCGTGGGCTCGTCCTGAGTCGCGACAAGGGCCTCACCAAGAAGATCTGCACCTATCACCGCATTCCGGTGCCCGGCTTCGCCGTCTATCCGATGGGCCGCCGCATTCGGAAGAACAGCAAGCTGCAGTTTCCGCTCATCGTCAAAGCCCTGCTCGAAGATGCCTCGGCGGGTATCTCGGGTGCGTCGGTCGTTTACGACGAGGTACAGCTCGTGAAGCGCGTGCAGTTTGTGCACGAGAACGTGGGTGACCACGCGATCGCTGAGGAGTACATCGAGGGGCGCGAGATCTACTTGGGCATGCTCGGCAATGATCGGCTGACGGCCTTTCCGGCGTGGGAGCTGCACCTGGAGAACATGCCCGATGGCGCGCCGCGAATCGCTACGGAGAGCGTCAAGTTCAACATCAAGTACCAGGAGAAGCACGAGATCCTGGCCGATCGTGCCAAGGACCTGCCTGCCGGGGTCGAAGAGCGCATGGCGCGCATCGGCAAGCGCGTCTACCGCGCGCTCGGCATGAGCGGCTACGGTCGGTTGGACTTCCGTGTCCGACCCGACGGTCGGATGTTCCTGTTGGAAGGCAACGCGAATCCGGACCTCACGGGCGACGAGTACTTTGCATTCTCGGCCGAGGCGTACGGGCTGTCGTACGAAGCGATGATCCAGCGCATCCTCAATCTGGGACTGCGCTATCACGCGGGCTGGGAGTAGGCCTGCTGGCCTGTTCGGTTCTGCCAGCACGCGGGGTCGGCGTGCGCTGGCCGGCTACTTCTTCTTGCGCCGGTCCGAACGGGTATCGGCAGACTTGCCCACCACCTCGGCCACGGATTCGAGCGCGAGGTCAAGTGCATCGGCCAGCGTGTCGCCATCCGCATCCGTGCGGATTCCGATCGCGTACGGACCTTCACTCGTCCACTGCATGCGCCAAGTGATTCTGGCGTCGGCCTCGCCGACCTCTTCAACGCCGTGGAAGCCGCGCAGGCCGCCGTCGCGCCCGGCGCCGTCCTCAAGCCGGGCGCCGCGGTCACGACCGGCGCCGCGGAGTAGGTCCACAAACGCTTCCGCCGGGCCCGCGCTGCGGAACTCGATGACGTAGATCTCGTGTGTGGGCGTGTCGGTGGCCGAGTTGTCGGCGAGGCGTCCGCTAAAGCGGAACCCACTCTGGTGGGCCGCGATGGCCATGGAGGTGACGGCCGCGGCGAGGGGCGCCACAAGGGCCCGGGCCTCGTCGGGACCAATCTCCGTGGACGCTTGGTCCCACGTGCCCTCAGACATGAGCACGTTGCTGAACTCGTTCTGCACCTTGCCCTGCAGCCCGCCGGGGCCCTTGGCACTCGCGCCACCGCCGTCGCGCTGCTTCTCAATCCACGCCTTGGGATCGAACAGGGCGCTGCGATCCGTGGGAGGCGAGCGAAACACGCCGGCTACGCCGGGAGTGCGCGTGCGCGCGATGGCCTGCATGAACGGCTCGCCCTGCGTGACCGACGTCCGGATCTCTGCGAGCAGCGTGCGGGTCGTGGGGTCGTCGCCGGCGGTCGCGGGCACGGCGGTGAGGAGTGCCACGAGATTGTCGTACGCGCTGGCGGCGAGGCCCTCGTCGGCGGCGCGCCGTTCGCCGACGCGCTTGGCTACATACTGGGCGTGGCCCTGCAAGACGGCGCCGGCCAGGGCGATCGCATCGAGCGTCTCCGCCGAGGCGAGGGCGGTCTTCCACTCCGCGTAGACCTGGCGGTCGAGAGCGATCGTCGCCATGCGCACGAGGAGCAGTTGGAGCACGCCCTCTGAGCGCAGCGCGTCGTTGCCAGCGGCTTGCGCCGCGGCGAACGCGTACTCGGGCACGATGTGAATGACGTTGGCCTTGGGGTCATAGGCGGCGGGCACCAGCGAGGCGGCGATGCGAGCCGTCGCGGCAACCGTGGCATCGTCCTTGGCTCCCAGGCGCCGGAACACCGGGTCATAGTCCTCGCGCAGGAAGGCCGCCATGGTGTCGACATCGCTGACCGCAATGCTCGGTTCCGTAACGAACGTGGTGCTCGTGGCGCTGCGGGCCCACTCGCACGCGCGGGCCAGCTCGCGGCCGAGGTAGCGCGTGTCGCCCCACTTGCCCCAGGCATTGGACTGTGCCGCCGCGGCGCCGCGACCGCGGCGCTGGGTGGCCATCTCCGGGGTATCCATGGGGGCCACAAGGGCCATGGCGATGCCAAGCAGCGGTACGAGCAGGGTCACGGGGCGAAGGATCATCGCGAGCATCTCCAGGTGCGAGCCCTACTGTGCCCGTGCGGGCGAAGGAGGGCAAGCGCTCGGGCCTGCGGATCAAGGCTCCTGATTTACGACGGTCCGGTCGTATCCTGCGGGGGTCCGGAGCTCCCCGTCATGAAACGCGCCGTCTGGCTCCTGCCCGCCCTCCTGCTGCTCGCGAGTGTGCTCGTGGCGCTCAGCGAGCGTCCCGCGCGCGGCGGGGAGCCCGAGGGGCGGGACGGCTACGTCGGCACGGCCGCCTGCAAAGAGTGCCACCGCGAGCACCATGGGCTCTGGTCGGAGTCGAGCCACGCTCGCACCGTCGAGCCCGCGACGGCCAGCAACATGCCGCCGGCCGTGGTCGACGGCGGGCGCGCCGTCCACGCGCCGGGGGCCACGCAGTTTCATGGCCCGGACGGGCGCTACCTCGCCGAGACGTCCGGACCCGACGGTCAGCTCACGCGCTACCCCCTGACCCACGTCGTAGGGCGCATGCGTGTGCGCATGTTCCTGGCCACGCTGGAAGACGGTCGTACGCAGGTGCTGCCCGGCATGCTGGAAGCGCCGACGGGCGAGTGGTTTGACTACACCCACTTGATCTTCGGGGCAGGCGGTGCGGACTGGGACAAGGCACCGCTGGTCGAGCCGGGCGATCCGTCGTTCTGGACAGGCCCCGTGCGCTCGTGGGACACGCGCTGCGCGCGCTGCCACGTAACGGGCTACGAGCCGGTACGGCCTGTGGACGGTCGCGGCCCGCGGATGCGTCACCGCGAACTCGGCGTCGGCTGCGAAATGTGCCACGGCCCCGGCGCAGCCCACGCCGAGTTCCGTGAGCGCGGGCTGGCAGGGACGGATCCCATGGTCCGGCTGCGCGATCTAGCGCACGAGCGCTTGGTGAGCGTCTGCCTGCAGTGCCACATGGAAAGCGAGGTCGTGGGGCCGGCCTACCAACTCGGCGCCGACATCTTCGAGCATCGTGACCCGACGCTGCTCATCGACGCGGAGCGTGTGGACCCCTCGGGTCGTTCGCTTGAGTTGATCTACGACGGCTTGGGCTTCTCAACGAGTCGCTGCGTTGCCCAGGGTCGATTGAGCTGCATCACGTGCCACGACCCTCACGGCAGCGGTAACCCCTCCCAGCTGCGCCACGCCGATGCCGACGCGCTCTGCGTACGCTGCCACGAGGACGTCAAGGCCGCGGGCCGCGCGCACACGCACCACGATCCGGCGGGCGCCGGTGCCCGCTGCGTGAGTTGTCACATGCCATTTCTGTCCATCGAGCGCGGGCACGGCGTCGTGGCTGATCACTCCATCAGCACCCCGCGGTACGACCTGAAGGGGGACCGGATCGCCCAGGTGGCCTGCACCTGGTGTCACCAGGCCGGCCTGGGGGCGGACGGAGGCGCGCCCCGACTCGAGGAGGCCGCCCTGAAGGAGGCGCACGCGAAGTGGTACGGCGAGCGGGCC
>JAQBWE010000173.1 GCA_027625315.1 Planctomycetota bacterium | reverse complement strand
GCCGCGCACGAGCGTGCGTGCGCCAGGCGGACGCAGCGTGGCGAGCGCGAGGGCGAATCGAAACGCCGTCGCGCCCTCCCCGAGATCGAGCGTCAGCGACGCGCGCGAATCGCCCAGCGCGCCGTCTCGCCACGGCCCAAGCGCGCGCACCGCGGCGGCGCAGCGCTGCGTGTCGTCTCCGGCCGGCAGCGCGTCGGAAGCCGCTGTAATCGCAACAGGCTCGGCGGAGAGCGCGGCCAGAACGAGTGCCCGCTGATGCAGCGATTTGGACGGCGGCACATGAAACACGCGCCGCCAGCCGGGTGCGGCAGTGGGGACAGCGTGATCCATCGCGGCTCCTCAGGGCTTCCGTGTCCTCGTGTGGGGCACCCCGGTATCATGCCGTGCGCCGTTCGCCAAGGCCCCCTCGTGCAAGGAGTTCTCCATGACCGCCGCCATCGCCACCACCGCCCTCGATGGCCTCGAGCTCGTACGCCGGGGCAAGGTTCGTGATTGCTACGCGGTCGGTGACGCCCTGCTGCTCGTTGCGACCGATCGCCTGAGCGCCTATGACGTCGTTCTCTCGCCCCCGATCCCCGACAAGGGCCGGATCCTGACCTCGCTCTCGCTGTTCTGGTTCAAGCAGCTCGAGCCGGTCGTCCCCAACCATCTGATCACCGCCGACGTGGACGAGATGCCGGCCGAGGTTCGGGAGCACGCTGACATCCTGCGCGGCCGCTGCATGCTGGTGAAGCGCCTGACGATGCTGCCCATTGAGTGCGTCGCCCGCGGCTACCTCGTCGGCAGTGGCTGGAAGGACTACCGCGCCACCGGCGCCGTCTGCGGCCACGCGCTGCCCGCCGACTTGCCGCTCAGCGCCCGCCTAGATCCGCCCCTGTTCACGCCCGCCACGAAGGCTCCGGAGGGCGAGCACGACGAGAACATCTCGGTCGCGGAGAGTAGCGCCATGCTCGGCGCGGACCTCGCGCGCCAAGCCGAAGACATCACGCTGACGGTCTACGCCCGAGCCCGTGAGATCGCGGCGGAGCGCGGTGTGATCATCGCCGACACGAAGTTCGAGTTTGGGCACGACGCAGACGGCGTCCTGACCCTGGGTGACGAGGTCCTCACGCCGGACTCGTCGCGCTTCTGGGATGCCGCCCAGTATCGCGAGGGCGAGAACCAGGAGAGCTTCGACAAGCAGTTCGTGCGCGACTGGCTCGACGCCAGCGGCTGGAACCGCAAGCCGCCGGCGCCCCAGCTACCGCCGGATGTCGTGGCGCGAACGACGGCGACGTACCGTGAGATCCACCGCCGAATCACCGGCCGGGACTTGAGTTCCTAGAGGAGACGCATGGCGCCGCGCAACGACAAGGACGACGACGCCCCGGGCGGCGACGAGCAGGAGCCGAAGAAGGGCAAGGCACGCCGGACGGAGGTCGACACGCGCAAGCCGGTCGTCGCGCTCGTCATGGGCAGCGACAGCGACTATCCCGTCGTCAAGGGCTGCGTCGAGATGCTAGAGGAGTTCGACATCCCGTACGAGGCGCGCGTCATCAGCGCGCACCGCACCCCGGAGAAGGCCCACAAGTTCGCCAGCACGGCGCGCCTCAAGGGGTTCAAGGTGTTGATTGCCGCCGCCGGCGGCGCCGCGCACTTGGCGGGCGTCATGGCCAGCTTGACGACGCTGCCCGTCATCGGCATCCCCATTCAGACAGCCACGCTCGGCGGCGCTGACTCCCTCTACTCCACCGTGCAGATGCCGGCCGGCGTGCCGGTGGCGACGGTGGCGATCGGCAAGGCGGGCGCGACGAACGCCGCTCTCCTCGCGGCCGAGATCTTGGCGCTGTCCGACAACGAACTGCACGATCGCTTGCAGGCGTTTCGCGCGGAGATGCGTCGCAAGGTAGGCCAGAAGAACGCGCGACTGCGCGAGCGCATCGCCGGCGCCGGGTAAAGCGCATGCTCCGTGACAGGCGCATGCTCCGCGACCAGCGCATGCTCCGCGACCAGCGCATGCTCCGCGACAGGCGCGTGCGGCGCAGCCTGCGGCAGACTCAAGCTCACTCGGGCTCGCGATGACCGCAGACGCGCACCTTGCCCACTGGCGCGTGCCGCCCTCACCCGTGACGCCGCTGACGTGGCGAGGCGGCTGGCGGGACGGCGTCCTCGATCTCCTCGACCAAACCCGGCTGCCGCGCCACGAGCTGGTTGTCGCGCACACTGATGCGGAGACCGTCATTGCCGCGATCCGCGGCCTCGCGGTACGCGGTGCCCCGATCCTCGGCGTCGCGGGAGCCTACGCGCTCGTCCTGGCCGCACGCGCCATCCTGCAGCAGGATCCGACGCTCGACCGGCCCACATTCCTCACGCGCCTCACCGCGCGCGCCGCAGCCATCGCGCGCGCGCGACCGACAGCCGTGAACCTGCCCGCCGCCATCAGCCGCCACCTCGCGCTCGCGCACCAAACTCCGGGCAGCCCGGAGCAGCTGGCCGACGCGCTCCTTGCGGCCGCCCAGGGGCTCGATGCCTACGAGCGCGCGGCCTGTGCCGCCATCGGCCGGCACGGAGCGGAGTGGCTCAAGCCGCGCGCGCGCTTCCTCACGCACTGCAATGCGGGCGCCCTCGTCACCACGGGCATCGGCACGGCGCTGGCTCCGCTCTATGTGCTGCGCGCCGCGGGCTACGCCGTGCATGTGCACGCGTGCGAGACGCGCCCCCTGCTGCAGGGTCTGCGGCTCACGGCTTACGAGCTGAGCAAGGCTGGCATCCCCCATCGGGTGCTGGCCGACGGTGCGGCGGCCGGATTGCTGCGGACGGGCGAGATCGACGCCGTCATCGTCGGCGCGGACCGCATCGCGGCCAACGGCGATGTCGCCAACAAGGTCGGCACGTACGCCTTGGCGCTCGCGGCGTTCGCCCACGGCGTCCCGTTCGTCGTGGCGGCGCCCTTGACGACGCTGGATCCCGAAACGCCCGACGGCACGATGATCGCGGTCGAGATGCGACCCGACGACCAGCGGGCCTACCTTGACCCCAACGCGCACCCGCTGGAGCTCCGGGTGCATGCGCCCGCGTTCGATGTGACACCCGCGAAATTGGTCACGTGTCTCGTCACAGAGGCCGGGATCCTCGAGACACCTGACAACGAACTACTCGCCCCGTGGCTCCTTCGCGCTGCCCGGCTACAGCAGGCCCCGCCCGCCGACCGATAGGGACGCCGGACCGCTGCCCCCCGCGCTGGGGGTCCGCGTCGAATCCGGGGAACCATGGCAGTCAAGGGCGATCTCGCATACCAGGGCTTGGAGGACCTCCTCCAGGCCAATCTCGCCGCACAGGGCGGGGGCCGACTGACCCTACGCCACGGTGCGCAGTATGCGGCGCTCGTGCTCGACGAAGCGGGCCTCTACGTGGCCCAGCCCGATCTCCTCACGCCGCGCTTGCTCATCGAGGCATTCGCGGCGCGCGGCCGCCTGAATCCTGAGGTCGCTGCGCGCAGCCGGAGCCACGGCACACGTGCGCTCGATCACCTCATCGCCCAGGGTGCCCTCGACGAGGGCGAGCTGCTTGAGGTGCTGGCCGCTGAGGTTGAGGACACGATCCTCGACATGCTCCTGTGGGAGGAAGGCGGCTACCGCTTCGAGAACAAGCCGTTCGAACCCGGCAGCCTTGGCCTCCTCGGCCGCATCTGCGTCGACCCCGTCGGCGTGGCGGAACGCGCGCTCGCGCGCATCGAGCAGCGCCGCGAGATCGCCAGTGTGCTGGGCGATCACGCCTTGCTCTTCGAGGCCGTCGCGGGCGAGCTGCCCCCGCTGCTGCATCCCGCCGACCGCATCCACGAGATCTACGCGCGCCTTGATGGCCAGTCGGTCATCCACGAGATCGCGCTGCACACAGGCTTGTCGCGCTTCGAAGCACTCGAGATCGTCGCGCGCCTCGCACGGGCCGGCCTCGCTCGCCCGGTCGGGGCTGAGGGCCTCGCCCGCGCCGCCAGCCGGCGCGCCGACGAGGGCCGCCACCCTGTCGCCCGCGCGCTCGTCATCCAGTGGGTCGAGCTGGCCCCGCAGGATCCGGCCCCGCTCCAAAAGCTCGCCTCCCTCGGCCAGGATGCCGGCGATCGTGAGGCGGAACTCGAGGCGCTCTGCGCACTCGGCAGGCTCTACCTTCAGCAGGGCGACCCGGACCAAGCGCTGGGGATCTTCACGCGCGCCATGCGCCACGCGCCCGCCGACGACGTCGTCCTCGCGGGCTTGCGTCTTGCGGCGGAGGCCTCGGGCAACCACGACGCGCTGGTCGACGGCACGCTGCTCACGGCGCAAAGCAAGCTCGACGAGGGCGAGGCCGACGCTGCACTCGAGATCCTTGAGCCCATGGCCCAAGCCCACCCCACGAACATGGCCGTGCATCTGCTGCGTGCGCGCGCCCTCGTGCAGAGCGAGAAGCGCAGCGAGTTCTTCGCGCAGGCCGAGGTCGTGGGTCAGGTACTCAGTCGCGCCGGCTGTCGCAGCGAAACCGACCGCGAGGTCGTCGAGTTCTTCCGCGAGACGATCGCTCATCTCGCCCCCGATCGTGGCGATCTGCTAGAGCAGTTCCGCACGCTCTACGACCCGCGTCGCCGTCGACGCCGCAACGTCGCGTTGGTAGGCGCCCTCGTGCTGCTGCTATGCGGCGCGGCCGTGTTCTGGTGGCCCGCGTCTCCGACCTCGCTCCTCGAACGCGCGCAGGAAGCCGCCGCCGTGGGCGACAAGGCCCTCGCTCTGGAGATGATTGGGCAGCTCGTCGACAAGCACCCGGACTCGGTGGAGGCAGAGACGGCCTACCGTCTCCAAGCCCAGCTGTTCCCGCCCGCTTCGGTCCCGACGCGAACCCAACAGGCGCTCGCCGAACTGAAGCAGGACTTCCTGGGCAAGGTGCCCGCGTTGATCGAGGCCCTCGCGGCACTACCCGATCCTGCTGGCCAAGCGACCGCGCGCATGTTCTACGACGCGCTGACTGAGTCCCAGGCCAAGACACTCCGTACGCCAATTCTCGATCTCGTGCAGGTGCCGCTCCATGAGCACGCGCGGCGCTTGCAGGAGCTTGTTATCCAGCGCGTACAGACCCTAGCGGAGACCGCCGGCGCGCACGAGAAGTACAGCACAGACGCGATGGCCTTGCGCGAGTTCATCGACGAGGCGACGCGCATGCGGGATCCCACGTGGATGACCGAGGTGAAGTCCACCGCCGAGCTGCTGTATGGCCTTGCCAAGCTGCACGGCGACCGCGCGCTCATCACCCGGATGCAGGAACTCGCCCAGGCCGCCGCCGGACTCGACCAGGCCGCTGGCTACTACGACCAGCATATCGTTCGCATCCGGCTTGCCCTCGCCCCCCACGAAGTCGAAGCGGCTGACCGGCGCTGCCGCGAGGACGCTCCGCGTCTAATGGTCAGCGGCGACCTGGATCAGGCGGACGCGTGCTACGCCCGCATGGAAGCCCTGCTGGAGCGCTACGGGGCCGACGAGGTCTACGCCCGACTACTCGAATCGCTGCAGCGACGCCAGCTGCCCCAGATGCTGCGCGACCGCCGCGCCCAGATCGCCGACATCCGCGCCCGCCTCGCTGCGGCCCAGACAGCTGAGGACGGCGGCGACCTCGCCAAGGCTGTGGCGCTGTACACCGCGCTCGTCAAGGAGTACTGGCTCATTCGCTTCGAGAACGTCTGCACCCTGCCGCTGCGCGTCGTCACAACGCCCCCCGGTGCGCACGTCTCGATCGCGGGTCGGGATCTCGGTCCGAGTCCGGTGATCGTTCGCTATGCGTGGGGTGGAGAGACGACCGTACACATCTCCGCACCGGGCTTCACCGCCGTCGACCTGCCTCTCCGCACGGCCGAGGAACGCCCGGCCAGCGAGGTGCGTGTGGCCCTGGAGCCCGCCGCTCTCTGGAGCGTTCCGAGCGTAGCGCGCGGCGCGGCGCAGCCGCTCGACCTGCACGGTGACGTACTCATCGCCGAACGCCGGGGCGTGCTCACGCGCCTAGCCGCCGCCACCGGGGACGCGCTCTGGACCGCGGATCTCAGCAGCCTGGAAGGCATCCGCGCGCGACCGGCCCTCGCGGGCGACAGCATCTATGTCGCGCGCGTGGATGGGCGCGTCTACTTCGTGGACCCCGGCACTGGCGCGTCGCTTGGTCACATCGACCTACCGCGCACCACTGGGAACGTGGCTGCGCTCGGTTCACTCGCGGCCGTTGCCACCACCACGGGGCACCTGGTGCTCATGGAGAACCGCAAGGAGCTGCGCCGCGAGGAGTTGCCCGCCGTACCGACGGCGGGGGTCGTGGCCGCCCATGGTGCGTTCTGGGTTGGCACCGCCGACGGCAGCGTCGTACGCGTTGCGCCGGCGCAGGGCAACCGGCGCTTGATCGAGTGCACCCGCGGTACGGCCACGATCGTGGAGATCGCGCCGACCAACGAAGGCTTGCTCGTGACGACATCCGATGGCGCTCTCATCGCGCTCGACCCGAACGGCGACACGCGCTGGCGGCAGGCTGCCATCGGCGACCTCCGCGGCACGCCCGCTTCGTGCGCGGGCGTGGTGGCCGTCGTGGACCGGGCTGGCGTGCTGCACACGTTCGATGCGACCGACGGCACGCCGCTGCGCGAGCCGCCGATCGGTGGCTCCCCGGCCCATGGCGTCGTCGCCGCGGGCGAGGCATTCCTTGTCGCGCGAGCGTCCGGCGAGCTCCACGCCTTCGACGCCCGCAAGGGTACGGCGCTCGCCGCAACGACCTCGCTCGGGGACGCGGCCTTCGCGCTTACGCCGATCGGCAGCGAACACGTCGTCGCCTCCGGGCCCGATGGCAGCGTGCTGCTCCTCGCAACTCCGAGGAAGCCGTAATCGGCGGTGTAAGCGTTCACCTCCCATACGCGGCTACGCCGCGCATGGGGGCCGACCACAGGGCGCCCGGTTCATGCGGGCTGCGCCAGCTCGCCCGCGTAGCTCGGTTAGGACCCCGTTCCTCAGAGACCGCTCCCCACGAACCCGTACGTTGCTCGACAGGACACCTGAACGCCTACGCCCCTATGTAACCGCTCACCCCTATTCGAAAGGACGAGACCGATCCAACCGGCAAGGACGCAATCTAAGGCAGGATCAGGGCCCGTTCGCAGGCAACCGGGTCGTCGG
>JAQBWE010000172.1 GCA_027625315.1 Planctomycetota bacterium | reverse complement strand
AGCCGCTGCCGGCACAGGCGCGCTACACGGGACCGGCCGGCGCCGTGCCGCCCCCGCCGCCGCCGCCCTCGTGGCCTGCCGGACGCCAGCCGTGAGGCACCGATCCAGCTCGATCGGACCGCGCCTCGTCGGCCAGGCGCTGGCCCTGTTGCTCGCCGCGCTCACCTGCGCATGCAGTGGCTACAGCACCAAGCGACTAACGGACTTCCCCGGCGCGCGCACCATCGCCGTGCTGCCGATTGAAAACCTCGGGTACTACCGGGACTTGGATCTGCGCCTCGCGCAGCACGTCGCCGAGGAGATCCGGGCCCGCACGAACCTAGCTCTCGCCACGGCGGACACGGCCGACCTCATCCTGACGGGCCGCATGAGCGTGCGCGAGGTGCCGATTGTGTTGGACAAGGAGGGCGCGCCCATCCAGAAGCGCCTAGAGGGCTGGCTCGACGTCGTAGTCACCGAGCGGGCGACGGGCCGCGTCGTGCGGCACCAGCGCGTCGCCACGACCGCCGAGTGGCGGTTTGATGTCACTGGTGAGTCCCTCGACGGCTCGGCCAGCAACGAGTGGACGCGGCGCCTCGCAGAACAGGTGGCGCAGGTCCTGGAACGCCCCTTCTAGCGCGCCCCCATCCGCCGAGAACCGGAGCAGAATCGGGCATGGCCCGCCCGGGCGGCGAAACCGCCCCGGCCGCCGCCCCGTCGCATAGACTCCGGACCTACTCATGGACGAAGACGAACGCCAGCCCGACGGCTCCCCGCGCCCCCCCCGGCGGCGGCGCAATGCCCCCGTCCTCCTGCTCGTATTGGGCTTGGTGGCCATCATCGCCCTCGTGCTCGGAACGGGGGGCGGCAACCCCCACTACGTGACCGTCAGCCAGGTCGACCAGTACGTCCGCGACGGCAAGGTCGCCAGCATCACGATCCTGGACGGCAAGCGCCTAATCGGCGAGTTCCGGGACACCGCGGAAGAGGCGGCCAAGCACAAGCAGTTCGAGGTCCAGTACGCCGGCCCTGCTGAGAACAGCGAGATCACCGCGGCGCGCATCGATCAGTGGCGCCGTGAGCTAGGAGCTGACGGCAAGGTCGAGCAGAAGGAATCCAGCGGGTTCATGAACCAGCTGCCCAGCATCCTGCTGTGGGTCGGCGTGCTGGTTCTGTTCTGGTTCCTGATTCTGCGCCAGATGGGCCGCGCCGGCGGCCAGAACATCTCGCAGTTCGGCCGCTCGCGCGCCCGGCTTGCGACCAAGGAACGCAGCACGGTTACGTTCGAGGACGTCGCCGGCATCGAAGAGGCGGAGGAAGAGGTCGCGGAGATCGTCGCCTTCCTCAAGTCACCCCAGAAGTTCAAGCGCATCGGCGCCCGCATTCCGCGCGGCGCGTTGCTGGTCGGCCCGCCCGGGTGTGGCAAGACGCTGCTGGCCAAGGCCATCGCGGGCGAGGCCGGCGTGCCGTTCTTCTCCGTCTCGGGCTCCGACTTCGTCGAGATGTTCGTTGGCGTCGGCGCGAGCCGCGTCCGCGACCTGTTCAAGCAGGCCCGCGAGAGCTCGCCCTGCATCATCTTCCTGGACGAAATCGATGCCGTCGGTCGGCGGCGCGGCACGGGCGTCGGCGGCGGCCACGACGAGCGCGAGCAGACGCTCAACCAGATCCTCGTCGAGATGGACGGCTTCGACACCGATCAGGGCATCATCCTGCTGGCGGCCACGAACCGGCCCGATGTGCTCGATCCGGCGCTGCTGCGCCCCGGCCGCTTCGACCGCAATATCGTGATCAATCTCCCGGACATCAAGGGCCGGGAGCAGATCCTGCGCATCCACAGCCGCAAGGTGAAGATGTCGCCGACCGCTGACCTCAGCAAGGTTGCACGCGCCACGCCGGGCTTCTCGGGCGCCGATCTCGAGGCCCTCGTGAATGAGTCCGCGCTGATGGCGGTAACCGCCGGGCGTGACCGGGTCACCCTCCACGACATGGAGGAGGCGCGCGACAAGATCCGCTTCGGCCGCTCGCGCAAGAGCATGATCATGTCCGAGAAGGAGCGCCGCGTGACGGCGTTCCACGAGGCGGGTCACACCCTCGTCAACGCCCTGGAAGAGCACGCCGACCCGCTCCACAAGGTCACCATCATCCCGCGCGGCATGGCGCTCGGCGTCACCATGATGCTGCCGGACCAGGATCGCTACGGGATGACCCGCAGCGAGATCATCGCGCGCCTGCGCGTGATGTTCGGCGGGCGCGTTGCCGAGGATCTCGTGTTCGGCGACATCACCAACGGCGCCCAGAACGACATCGAGCAGGCCACAGAGATGGCCCGCCTGATGGTCACGAAGTGGGGCATGAGCGATCTGGTTGGCCCCATCAGCTACGCCCAGGGCGAGGAGCATCTGTTCCTCGGTCGCGAGGTCACGCGCACGGTCAATCACAGCGAAGACACGGCCCGCGTCATCGACGCCGAGGTCAAGCGCCTGCTCGTCGATGCCCAGGCCCACGCCCGCGAAACGCTGACCGGCCACATGGAGCAGCTCCACGCGATCGCGGAAGCACTGCTCGTGCACGAGACGCTCGACGCCCCCGAGGTCGAGGCTCTGATGCGGGGCGAGAGTGTTGAGTCGTCGCGCCAGGGTCGCCCGCGGGACACCGGCCTGCCGGCTACGCCGCCCCCCCGCCCGGCGGAATCTGACGGCGGCTCCGTCTCTGAAGGCGGCCGCCCCAGCGAGGGCTACGCCTACTGACCCGGAGGCGGTCCGCGCCCATGCAGATCTGGGGGATCGTCAACGTCACGCCGGACAGCTTCAGCGACGGCGGCCGCTTCCTCGTCCCCGAGCGGGCCGTCGAGCATGGGCTCGGGCTCGTCGCGGCGGGCGCCGATGTGCTCGATGTCGGCGGCGAGAGCACGCGTCCCGGCGCGCAGCCCGTCGGGCAGGCGCAGGAACTCGAGCGCATCTTGCCGGTGATCGCCGGTCTGCGCGCCCAGGCGCCCGACGTGCCGGTCAGCGTCGATACGCGCCACGCCCGTGTGGCGGAAGCGGCCCTGATGGCCGGCGCCACCATCGTCAACGACGTCAGCGCCGCGGCCGATCCGGACATGCTCACCACCGTGGTGCGGCACGGCGCTGGACTCGTGCTCATGCACATGCGCGGCACGCCGGCCACGATGCAGCGCGAGCCCACGTACGGCGATGTCGTTGCGGAGGTCGGGGACTGGCTCATGGCGCGCGCGGCGGCCGCCGCGGAGGCCGGCGTGGACCCGCAGCGCGTGTGGATCGACCCGGGGCTGGGCTTCGGCAAGACACTCGAGCACAACCTCGCCCTACTGCAGGGTCTGGAGACGCTCGTGGCTCGCGGACCGCCCCTGCTGCTGGGCGCCTCACGGAAGTCGTTTCTCGGCATCCTGACCGGACGCCAACTCCCCGCGGAGCGCGTTGCCGGATCACTCGCGTGCGTCGCCCGCGCACGCACGGCGGGCGTTGCCGCCGTGCGGGTCCACGACGTCGCCGAAACTCGCGACCTCCTTGCCGTCTTGGCACAGATCGGTTGAGCCGCTCCCGCCCCGAAGCGGTACGATCTCCGGCAGCATGATCCACCCCGCGATCCTGAACGACTTGGTCCTCAAGAACTGGATTGAGTTGGGTCTCTTGTTCGCTGCGATCTATCTGCTGCTGCGGTTCCTGCGCCGCACCATCGCGGGCGGCATCTTCAAGGGCCCTGCGATGCTCGTGTGGGTGGTCATCCTCGGCATCTTCCTGGTGCTGCAGGACCTCAAGCTCGACGTGCTGAACGCGATCCTCGCCGCCAGTTTTCCGGTGTTCGTGATCGCCCTCGTCGTGACCTTTCAGATGGAGTTGCGTCACGGCATCGCGCGCCTGGGCAACGTGTCCTTCTTGCGACGCCTGCTCGGACCGCGCCGAGCAGTGCCGGAGCAGATGAAGCCCGTCGACGAGGTCATCCGCGCCTGCCGCCAGTTCGCCTCGCGCAACATCGGCGCGATCCTCGCGTTCGAACGCAACATTGACCTCGGGACGTACCTGGACACGGGCGTACCGATGGATGCCATCATTCGCTCCGAGACGCTCGACACCATCTTCAGCACCGAGACGGTGCTGCACGATGGCGCGCTCATCATCCGAGCCAACCGCATTGCAGCGGCGGGTTGCTTGCTCCCGCTGACCGAGCGCCCGCAGCTTGCCCGCGCGTACGGCACGCGCCACCGCGCAGCGATCGGACTGAGCGAGCAAAGCGATGCGGTGGTGCTCGTGGTTTCCGAAGAGCGCGGGGACGTCCACCTTGTCGAGCGCGGCGAGATGGACAAGATTCAAGATTGGGAGTGGCTGCGCGCCTACCTCAGCGTCGTCTTCGCCGAAAAGTCGGGCCTCGCGCCGCAGGAGAAGGACTGACGTGCCGAGCCAGGTGCCCGCATCGTCTGAACGCCCCGGCCTCGATTCGGCCCGCCGGCGCGGCTGGACCTCGTGGTTCCTGCACGAGTGGAGCCTCCTGCTGCTCGCCTGCGTCCTCGCCGTGATCATCTGGGAGATCACCAGCACGCGCGTCATCCGCGAGCAGCGGATCGAGGGCGTGCGCGTGGAACTCCAAGTGGCCCAGGCCGATCGAGAGCGCAGCGTGGCCCTGCTCGACACGGCCGATGCCGCCGTCACGATCGAGTTGACGTGTTCAGAACGCGAGCGACTGGCCGTGCTCGCGGCCCTCACCGAGACGGGCGGCGGCACGCCCGCGCTGCGCCTGCGAGTGAACGGCGACGTCCTGGAAGGCACGGCCCGTGCCATTTCGGCCTCGAAGGACAACTGGCTGTGGCCGGTCTCCAACGCCGAAGACATCAAGATGCGTGCGGCCCTACCGCGCGGCACGATCTATCGCATCGAGGGCATGCATCAGGTCAACATCGCCCGGCCGGCGACCATCCCCTCCACGGACGAGCTCGCCAAACGTGGCTTTCGCCTAGGCGTCGCCGACCCGACGAACCGCCCCCCCGTCGACATCGCGCTCAGCCGCGCCTACCTCGAGTTCCTCGCGCCCCGAGCGCTGCTGGGGAGCGGTTCCGGCGGTCTCTCCGTGGCGCCCGACGCAATCGATCTGCGGCCGCTCCTCGTGGACGACGCCCCGCCGCTCAGCGCGCCGCTGCGATTCCAGCTTTCGTTTCATGGCTGGCGCCAGGCAGGCGACGTGGCAGACGCGACCCAGCGCGAACGCGCGCGACAGTTTCGCAGCCAGCTCGAGATTGAGCCCGTGCATGCGACGCTGACCCTGGAGCGCGTGGCCGCGGTGCAACTCAAGAACCGCATCGAGGCGCTGCTGCACAGCGACTTCGAGTGGATGGTCGAGACCGATGTCGCTGAGCTGCAGCGCGGCGGCGCACCGTTCACGTTCACGGGTTCATTGCAGGGACCGGCGGCCGTCCTGCGTGAGATCGTGGACGCGCCCGCCGACTGGAGCTGGGCCATCTGGATCTCAGAGCCGACCACGGGCTGGCCGCGGCCGAGCATGGGACCGGAGGCCGCCGACGGCGAGTGGACCAAGGGCGTTCCGGCGCGCATTGTGTGGGTACCGCGGCGCGACGAATGGCGCGATCGCGGGGTCCGCTTCGTGCCCCAGGCGGGCAGCGGACAGGACAACTTCTACGTGAAGATCCGCGCGCGCGCGCGCAAGCCCTAGGGCTCTGAGGCGACGGCAGCGAGGGCCTCGACGGCCGAGGTCACAAGCCCCTCGTCCGGTCCCTCCGCCATGATGCGGAGCAACGGCTCGGTGCCGCTGTAGCGGATCACCATGCGGCCGCGTCCGGCGAGTCGGTCCTGCTGCCGCGCCACTTCGGCCTCGAAAGCCGGCCAGGCGTCGAGCGGCCGCCGGGCGGCCATGCGCACGTTGCGCAAAACCTGGGGATGGTGGGCCCGTAGCGTGCGCAGTGTCGACAGCGGGCGCCCGAGTCGCCGCGCGGCCTCCAGCACTCGCACGCCCGCGACGAGCCCATCGCCCACGAGTGCATTGCCGCGCAGGTCGGCGCGCGGCAGCACGATGTGGCCGGCCGGCTCCCCACCGAGGGCGGCGCCCGTGGCTCGCATGCACGCAGCCACGTGGCGATCCCCCACGGGGGTGCGCTCGAGCGTGACGCCGAGCGGCGCGAGATACTCCTCAAGCCCGAGGTTCGCCATGACGGTCGAAACCACGCGCGCGGCCGGCACGCCTGAGCCGGCCTGGGCCTCCGTAGCGAGGATCGCGAGCAGGTCGTCGCCGTCGAGCGGCACGCCGTGCTCGTCCGCCACGACGACCCGGTCCGCGTCGCCGTCGAAGGCAAGCCCGCCATCCCCATCGGCCGCGCGCACGGCGTCCAGCCACGCGTGGGGCGCCTCACTGCCGCAAGCGGCGTTGATCGCGCGCTCCCCGGCGGCGTGCAGATACGTCGCCTGCGCGCCGAGCGCGGCGAGCAGGGTCGGCGCCGTGGCCGTGGCCGCGCCGGCGCTCAGATCCACGACTAGGCGGAGGCCCGCCAGCGCCCCTTCGCCGCCCAGGGCCTCCAGGGTCGCTGCGACGTAGCGGTGGCCGAGTGCATCGTTGCGGTCTAGGCGCTCCGGCGGCGCGTCTCCCGACTCCGCGGCCATGAGGCCCTCGATCTGGAGCTCCTCCTCGATCGACAGCTTGCGCCCGTCAGCAAGGAACGGCTTGATGCCGTTGTAGGCCTCGGCGTTGTGTGACGCGCTGATGGCGCAGCCCAGGGCGAAGTCGCCGTCGGCGGTCAGCCAAGCGAGCGCGGGCGACGGCAGCATCCCCGCGTCGATCACGTGGGCCCCTTCGGTGGCCATGGCGGCCCCGAGCAGGGCGACGAGTTCGGCACCACTAGGGCGCGGATCGCGCGCGAGCAGCACACGCGACCCCGCCCCCCGCTGGAGGGCGAAGCGGGCGAGGGCTCGGCCCAGCTGGACCACGTGGACCGGGGCCAAGCGCCCCTGGCCGGCGAGGTCGCGCACGCCATCGGTGCCGAAGAACTGCGGGGAGGAGGCGGCGGTCATCGGGGCTCCGGCGGTGGCGGGTCGTTATACCGCTGCAGGTTCCAACCGAACCCTACGATGAGGAGCGCACAACGCGCTGTCCTTGGAGTTCTCCCCCGCATGGCGAGCCTCGCCCTGGCCACCAGCGGACCCGCCGGCT
>JAQBWE010000171.1 GCA_027625315.1 Planctomycetota bacterium | reverse complement strand
GCCCGTCGCCCGCAGTCGGGCCGCACCGCCGCACCGCCGTTCGGCCGCCACCCTCGACGGAGAGCTCGTGGAGTTGGATCTCCTCGGGGCCCTCTTGGCGCACGAACCCCTACGGGATGCGGTTTTCCGAGCCGCCGGACCCGAGGAATTCGCCGACCCCGCACGGGGCCGGCTTTACAACGCCTTGCTTGCCCGGTGGGAATCCGGCGAGCCCATCACCTACGAGGCGACGCTCGCTCGCTTCCAGGCCGATCCCGAGGTGACCGCCGTCCTGGCGGGTCTCCCCGAAGATGCGGCCCTGGCCGAGCGCGTAACCTCCTGGATTGCCTTCACCGAACAGAACCGATTGGCCCTCGACCACCAACGCGAGACCGCGCGGCTTGCCCGCGGTGGACTTGCTGAGGAGGTAGCGGACCCGGACGCGTCCTACGTAGACGACGACGGATCCGACGAGGAATCAAACGGCGACTCGGTGGGGGCGTAGTTCGAGCGGAGGCCTGATTTCATGACCCGGCGCGTAGACCCCTTTGTTCCGCCGAGCCCGTTTGACGAGACTGAGGCCGAGCTCCTCACCCTCATCGACACCGGGCGCAAGCGCGGCTACCTCACCTACGAGGAGCTGAACACGGCCGAGCCCGAGCTCGCGCCTTGCCCGGCGATGATGGACCGCATCCTCCAGACGCTCGATCTCCAGCGCATCGAGGTCATCGACGGTGGCGACGCCCGCCGCCGCGAGCGCGACGCGGCCATCGCCCGCGGCGAGCAAATCGATGACGGTCTGCCGGCCGACGGCGAGAGCTCTCTCGATCTGCCGATCTCGACCGAGAAGATCGACGACCCCGTGCGCATGTATCTCACGCAGATGGGCGAAATCCCCCTGCTGACGCGCGACGAGGAGATCAGCCTCTCGAAGAAGATCGAGATCACGCGCAAGCGCTACCGGCACAAGGTGCTGGAGAGCGGCGCGGGCATCGACAGCGCCATCGAGATCCTGCGCGAGGTCGCGCGTGGCGATTTGGCGTTTGACCGCACGCTGCGCATCGGTACGGCGGATCCGGTCGACAAGGACGATCTGCAGCGGCGCATGCCGTTCAATCTGCGAACGCTGGAGCGCCTGCTGTTCCTGCTGCGCAGCGATATGGAAGAGTTCGCGCGCGGCCGCACCAACAAGAAGCGCCGCGAGGACCTCCAGCAACTGCTCTACCTGCGCAAGCTCAAGGCGCTCAAGCTCCTCGAGGAAGTCGCGATCCAGACGAAGAAGATCCGACCCGTCCACGAGGAGACCTACGAACTGGCCGATGAGATTCGCGAACTTCGTCGGCGCATTCGCGACCTGAAGCGTCGCGGTGGCGAGGCCAGTGAAGTCGCCGAGGCGGAAGAGCGTCTCGGCGACCTCGAGATCTACGTCCTCGAGTCGCTCGACGAGTTCCTGCAGCGCGCTGAGGAGATCCGGCACCGCTTCGCGGAGTACGAGGAAGCCAAGCGCAAGCTCTCCAGCGGCAACCTGCGGCTCGTGGTCTCCATCGCGAAGAAGTACCGCAACCGTGGACTCACGTTCCTCGACCTCATCCAGGAGGGCAACACCGGCCTGATGAAGGCCGTCGAGAAGTACGAGTACCGCCGCGGCTACAAGTTCTCGACGTACGCCACGTGGTGGATCCGCCAGGCCATCACCCGCTCGATCGCCGACCAGGCGCGGACCATCCGCATCCCGGTCCACATGATCGAGACCATGTCGAAGATCCGTAACGTCACGAAGAAGCTGATCCAGAAGATGGGCCGGGAGCCGACGATCGACGAGATCGCCGCCGCCTCCGGCATCAGCGTCGAAGAGACCAAGCGGGTGATGAAGATCAGCAAGCACCCGATCAGCCTGGATCGCCCGATCGGTGACTCTGAGGACAGCTACTTCGGCGACTTCATCGAGGACGACCAGGCCGAGAGTCCCGTCAGTGCCGCGACGCACGAGATGCTGAAGGACAAGATCGACCAAGTCCTTCAGACCCTGACCTTCCGCGAGCGCGAGATCATCAAATTGCGCTACGGAATCGGCGATGGCTACACGTACACGCTGGAAGAGGTGGGCAAGATCTTCAAGGTCACCCGCGAGCGCGTGCGCCAGATCGAGGCCAAGGCGGTCCGGAAGCTCCAGCATCCCGTTCGGGCCCGCAAACTCGAGGGGTTCCTGGAGATATGATCTGGCCCCCGGGCGCTGGCCTCCGGGGCCCGGTGAGAAACGACCCTCAGGTTTCGGCTGGACGCGGGCCGGCGGAGTGCTACACCTGTCGCTCCATGCGAACGCGGGCGGTACAGCGGTGATGACGACCGAGTGGCACGATGTACTCGACAAGCTCCTCGCGCTGATGCGCCTTGACCTCAAGATCGAACGGCTGGAGCGCGACCTAGAGCGGGCGCCCGCCGATCTCAAGCAGCGCGAGGCGGCCATCGCGGCTATCGACGATCGCGGCGGCAAGGTCTCCGAGCGCGTGAAGCTGCTCAAGGCGCAGATCATGCTGCGCGAGAACGAGCGCAACACGCACCTGAAGAAGATCGAGAAGCTGAAGGCCCAGGCCTCGGAAGTGCGCTCCAACAAGGAGTTCGTCGCCTTCCGCAGCGAGATCAGCAACACCCAGAGCGAGGTGGATCGCCTCGACGGCGAGATGCTGAAGATCATGGAAGTCGTCGAGTTGGCCGAGGCCAAGACGCTCGAGTACGACGCTGAGCGCGCGCGCGAGGTTGAGTTGGCCGACAAGGCCCAGGCCGAGATCGACGACAAATTGGCCGACGTCCGCGCCATGCGCGAGGGGCTCCTGAAGGATCGTCCCGCGCTACGTGAGGGCATCCCGACGGAGGCTCTGCAGGCGTACGAGCGCGCGCACGAAGCACGCGGTCGCGGCATGGCCGCCCTCGAGGGCGCCTACTGCACCGGCTGTGGCGAACTGCAGACGCGCAACGACGTCTACCTCGTGCAGAACCGCGCCCGGCTCGTGCCCTGCCGCGCCTGCAATCGGATCCTCTTTCAGTCCTGATCCGCTTTCCGTCGTGAGCCTCGACCAGAGGTGTTCCGCTTCCCGAGGGAGCGCGCCCGCAGCCCAGCCGTGCTGGCGCGCCGTCGAGGCCGCACCCGTCCTGTCACGGCCAGGTGCGCAACAGGTCGGGCGGAGGCCGTCCCGCCGCGCCGCCCACGCTACGCTCTAGGTGGCGACCGGGCCGGGTGGCCGCGGGTGCTTCGGCATCCGAGGAAAGTCCGGGCTCCGTCGGGCACGGAGGTGGGTAACGCCCACCGGGGGCGACCCCAGGGATAGCGCAACAGAGAACAGACCGCCGATGGGGGCCTTACCGCCCCACAGGCAAGGGTGAAACGGTGGGGTAAGAGCCCACCGCGACGGCGGCGACGTCGTTGGCACGGCAAGCCCCTCCGGGAGAAAGACCAAATAGGGAAGGAGAGCCCCTCGGGGCTCGCGAGGCGGCCCGTCTCGTTTGAACTTCCGGGTAGGTCGTTCGAGACCGTCGGCAACGGCGGCCCTAGATCGATGGCCATCCAAGACAGGACCCGGCTTACAGGCCCGGTCGCCACTGCCTGACTACCTGACTGCCTGACTGCCGAGCCGCCTGCTTGCGCGGCGCGACGCCTACCCGTCGCGGCGCCTAGCCGTCACGACGTGTGTCGGGCATCACGGAGTGCCGGCCCCACTTGTCGCGCTTCTTGTTCGAGTTCCACCAGCGGCGCCACTCAGCGGGGCGCGTCAACTGGACCTCGGTCAGCGCCTGCAGGGCGTGGCGCAGCGAGCGACCGTAGACCTTGTAGCGGTCCTCGGCCTCACGCTTGAGGATCTTGTCCTTCGGCTCGGTGCGCACCGACTCCTTGAGATTCCACGTGCTTTCGTACAGATCCACGAGCCGGCGCACCGCCGGCTTGCGCAGCGGCACCTTGACGCTCGCGAAGCCCGCGAGGGCGTCGGCGGCCTCGGCCACGACTTCCGGGTCTTCGTCGAATCGGATCAGATCGGCGAGCGGCTCGATGGCGCCAGGCTCGGCCACGACGGAGAGCGCGTGCACCACGCGCCGCTTCGCGTCGGGATCGCGGCGGTAGTCCTTGTCCTCGAGGAGGAGCACGAGAGGCTTGAGGAACGACTTGTTGTGCTCGCGCTCAATCAGGTCGAAGGCGGCGTCGCGGACGGCGCGGTCGGCGTTCGGGATGGCCTCCATGGCCGCGCGTCCGGCCTCCTCGCCGCCCAGGGCGCCGAGCGCCTCGAGGTTCTTGAGGATCTCCTGGACCTTCTCCTCGGGCCGCTGACTGCGCGCGAGGCCGCGCAGTTTGCTCCGCAGCCCGTGGATGGCATTCTTGCGGCCCTCCTCGGTGAGCGGCGGGCCCTGGTCTTTCGGGGCCCCGTCTGCAGGGGCCTCGTCTGCAGGGGGCTCGTCTGCCGGGGCCTTCTCCTCGGGCTCTGCGCCCTTCTCCGGAGCGGCCTTCTCGCCGCCGTCGTCCTTCGCAGGCTGGACTTCGTCAGCGCTTGCCGGCGCGGCCAACGCGGCCAGGAGCAGCAGAGCCGCCAACCAGGCCCCGGCGGATGCCAGCAGGCTGCCGGGGCGCCGCGGCGCGCGGGGGGTCAATCGGCGGGGACGGAGCGACATCACCTGCATCCTAACGCCTACGGGGGCAGCAAGTTGCGCAGCGAGTATCCTCGCGAGCCGAAACCGTCCGTTCAGGGACCCGGGACCCGACCTAGGTCCCGGCTGTCCCGGCCAGGAGCCTCGCGTGGACCCGCTGCTCGCCTTTCGCTCGCACTTCCCGACCCTCGAACACTGCACGTACCTGATCTCGAACTCCCTGGGCGCGATGCCCATCGGGGCGCGCAAGGGCCTCGAGGCCTACGCCGACAGTTGGACCGACCGCGGGGTCAGGGCTTGGTCGGAGGTCTGGTGGGATCTCGCGGCGCGGGTAGGCGACGAAATCGGCCTGCTCTTTGGCGCGCCGGCGGGCACCGTCTCGATGCACCCCAACGTCACCCTGGCTGAGGCCGTTGTGATCTCGTGCTTCGACTGGTCAGGCCCGCGCAACAAGGTCGTCTACACGGACATGAACTTCCCGTCCGTGCAGTACCTCTACGACCGCCATGCGCGTCAGCTAGGGGCCGACATCCACGTCGTGCACTCGCCCGATGGCATCACGGTACCGACCGAGTTGATCCTCGAGGCGATCGATGAGCGCACGCAGCTCGTGCCGATCAGCCACGTGCTGTTTCGCAGCTCCTACATCCAAGATGCGAAGGCCATTTGCGAGCGCGCCAACGAGGTGGGTGCGCACGTCGTTCTGGACGCGTACCAGAGCATCGGTACGGTGCCCGTGGATGTCGGCGACTTGGATGTGTCGTTTCTCATCGGCGGCGTCTTGAAGTGGCTCTCCGGCGGACCGGGTGGGTGCTTCCTGTATGTGCGGCCCGATCTGCTGGAAGAACTCGAGCCGCGCATCACCGGGTGGATGGCCCACGCCTCGCCCTTTGACTTCGCGCAGCCGCCGATGGAGTTCGCGGAGGGCGCTTATCGCTTCCAAAGTGGCACGCCCAACGTGCCCGGGCTCTACGCCGCCCGCGAAGGCCCGCGGCTCGTGTACGAGGCCGACGTCCTCGCCGTGCGCGAGAAGAGCATGCGGCAGACCGCGTTGTTGGTCGACGCTGCGCTCGCAGAGGGCTGGACCGTCAATGCACCGCTGGATCCGGAGCGCCGCGGCGGCACGGTGGCGGTGGACATGCCGCACGCGTACGAGGTGAAGCACGAACTGCTGCGTCGCGAGATCATCGTGGACTACCGTCCGGGCGCGGGCATTCGCATCTCGCCGCACTACTACAACAGTGACGAAGAGTGCGAGCGGGCGATCCGCGAGATTCGCGACATCCTGGCGCAAGGTGCTTGGAAGCGCTTTGCGGGCCATCGCACGACGGTGAGCTAGTTCGCATGGCCCTGCGCATCCACGACATCAGCCGCGCCGTCCGAGCCGGAATCCCCGTGTGGCCGGGCGATACGGACTTCGACTTCAAGTTCGTCGCACGCATCGCAGAGGGCTCTGCGGTCAACGTCGGACGCATCGAAATGAGCGTCCACACCGGCTCGCACATCGACGCGCCGCTGCACTTCGACGACGGCGGGCTGGACGCCGCTTCCGTCCCGCTCGAGCGCTACGTGGGTCCCTGCGTCGTCGCGGACGTCCGGCCCGACCAGCGCGGGATCTTGCCTGAGCACCTGCCGGCCACGCTGGATGCCGAGGCGCGCGCAGCGGGGCGCGTGCTGCTGCGCTCGTATGCGAGCCGCCCTGACGCGTTCGATGAGGGCATGGCCCATGCCACGCCGGAGCTGGCCGACTGGCTGGCGGCGCGTGGCGTCACCCTGCTGGGCATCGACACGGACTCCATGGACGCGTTCGAGTCCAAGGAGCTACCGGCCCATCGCCAGTTGAATCGTCACGGCATTGCGATCCTCGAGGGCATCGATCTCTCGCGCGTGCAGCCCGGGCGGTACGAGTTGATTGCCTTGCCGTTGCGACTTGAGGGTGCCGATGGCAGCCCCGTCCGCGCGGTACTTGTCGAACGGGAGGAGACGCGATGAGCCATCCGGATCAGGACGAACTACTGGCCCGCCTGGAGGCCCTGCTGCCGTCCCTGGATGCGGTCGATCCAGCCAACGAGGCCGAGGCGACGGCGCGGCTCAACAAGCGCCATCCGTTTGACGGCGAAGAGGTGGGGGCCATCCGCGATCTGTGCCAGCGCGGGCTCGCCGAGGGTTGGCTTGCGCCGCATGACGCGGGGCCGACGGTGAAGTTTGGTCGGCTCGCGAAGGATCTCGGCGGCTACGCCGTGGATGCCGTCACGATGGCCAACGACGCTGGCCGCGGCCACACCCACACGCGCGGTGAGTTGAACATGTGCTTCCCGCTGGCTGGCGAGCCGCTGTTTGACGGCCTGCCCCCGGGCTGGGTCGTGTTCGCACCGGGCTCCCATCACGTCCCGACCGTGACGGGGGGGACCATGCTGTTCCTCTACTTCACGCCCGGTGGTGCCGTCGTCTGGGACAGGTGAGCGCATCTGCCCGTAACCGCTCACCTCATTCCAGAGTGGAGAAGCCGACTCGGCTGGCTCAACCCCGTCCGGAAGCAGGATGAGGGCTCGTACGAAGGCGATC
>JAQBWE010000170.1 GCA_027625315.1 Planctomycetota bacterium | reverse complement strand
GATTCCGGTCAGCACGCTGCGGCGCGGCAGCAGCCGCGGCTGGCCCTTGGGCTCGGGCGCAGCGAACACATCAGGGGGAAGGGCCTCGCACATGCCCGGCTCCAAGCGGGGAGCCAAGGTGACGCGGGGGGCAGACAGGCGGCCGGGCTCAAGAAATGGGCGTTTCGCGCCCCCGCCCCCCTATCCTCGCGGCATGAACGAGCGCCTGCGCCAGTTGCGCACCTACCCCATGGTCGAGCTCGCCCGCCGCAAGGCCGAGGTCGCTGCGCGCGGCGTCCGCGTGTTGGACTTCGGCACGGGCGATCCCGTGGAACCCACGCCCGAGTTCATTCGCGCGGCGCTGAGCGCCGCCGTCCCGGAAGTGTCGCAGTACCCGTCGGTTGCCGGCGGCGCGCCGCTGCGGGAGGCGATCGCCGCTTGGTACGAGCGCCGTTTCGCCGTGACCCTCGATCCCGTGCGCGAGATCATGCCGAGCCGCGGGAGCAAGGAGGCGATGTTCCACCTGCCGCTCGTGCTCGTGGACCCGAGTGAGGAGCGCCGCGGCGTCGTGTATCCGGAGCCGGGCTATCCCGTGATGGAGATCGGCAGCCTCTACGCCCACGCCGACACGCATGTCGTGCGCCTCACGGCGGAGAACGCCTACCAGATGGATCCGGCCGCCGTACCGGAGGAGGTCCTCGCCCGGGCGCGCATCGTGTGGATCAACTATCCGCACAACCCCACGGGCCAGGATCTGCCGGAGGCGCTCTGGCGTGCCTGGGTCGACGCGCGCGACCGACACGGCTTCGTGCTGTGTTCGGACGAGTGCTACACCGAGCTCTGGCATGGCGAGCGTCCCCGCAGCCTGCTCGAGTTCGGCCGCGAGGGCTGTCTGATCTTCCATAGCCTGTCCAAGCGCTCGGCCATGACGGCATATCGCAGCGGGTTCGTCGCCGGTGATGCCGACGTACTCGCCCGCTACCGCGCGGCCCGCTCCGGCATGGGTCTGGCCCAGACCGAGTGGGTCCAAGCAGCCTCGGCCGCCGCCTGGAGCGACGAAGCGCACGTCGCAGAGCGTCGACGCATCTTTGGCGAGAAGCGCGCGCTCATGACGGCGGGCCTCGCCGCCCTCGGACTCGAGGTGTATCCGACAACGTCGACCTTCTACCTGTGGGTCAGCGCACCCGCGGGCACCAACGGCGACGACTACGCCCTCGCCTTGCTCGAGCACGGCATCGTCGTCTCTCCCGGCTCCATGTTCGGCGCAGGCAACGAGCAGTTCTTCCGCCTGGCCCTGGTGCCGTCGGTCGCCGGCTGCCGTGAAGCCCTCGAACGCTGGGGTGGGCTCGCGACCGCGTAGGGGCTATAAGGACTGCCATGACCGATCCGCGCGCAAGCATCATCGAGGCCGCGTTCGAGGACCGAGCCCAGCTCGCCGCCGCAGCCGAAACCGTCCTCGCCGTCGTGGAGGACCTCGACAAGGGGCGCCTGCGCGTGGCGAGTCCCCTACCCGATGGCACCTGGCAGGTGCACGCCTGGGTCCAGAAGGCCGTGGGACTGTATTTCGCCGTCGCACCGATGGCCGAGCACGACGCGGGTCCGTTCCACTTCCACGACAAGGTGCCACTCAAGCAGGATCTCGCGGCGCAAGGCGTGCGTATCGTGCCCGGCGGCATCGTCCGCTACGGGGCGTACCTCGAGCGCGGCGTCGTCGTCATGCCCGGCTTCGTCAACATCGGCGCGCGGGTTGGTGCGGGCTCCATGGTCGATGCCTGGGCGACCGTCGGCTCGTGTGCCCAGATCGGCAGTGGCGTGCATCTCTCGGGCGGCGTTGGCATCGGCGGCGTGCTCGAGCCGCCCGGCGCGCGACCGGTGATCATCGAGGACGACTGCTTCATCGGCTCGCGCTGCATTTTGGTCGAAGGCGTGCACGTCGGCCGCGGCGCCGTGCTCGGCGCCAACACAGTCATCACGGCATCCACGCCGATTCTCGACGTACGCGGCGAGACGCCGCAGCGCTCCCACGGGTTCGTACCGCCGCGCGCCGTGGTGATCCCCGGGACACGTCCCAAGCAGTTCCCCGCAGGCGAGTTCGAGATCCCGTGTGCCCTCATCATCGGCGAACGCAGCGCGAGCACCGACACCAAGACCTCGCTCAACGACACGCTGCGGAGCTTCGCCCTTTGAACGCCAGCCCCACGCCGCTCGAGTCCCTGGCGCTGGACCTCCTGCGGATCCCGAGCGTCATCGGCAACGAAGCAGCCCTCGCCACGCACGTGGCGCGTCATGCCGCCGGCTACCACCAGGTCATCCGGGCGGGTGACAACTTGGCCCTACTTCCGCGTCCGCTGCGCGCGGATGCGCCGCGATTGATGCTGCTCGGCCACCTCGACACGGTGCCCGAGAGCGGGCCCAACGAGCCGCGGCTCGAAGGCGATCGCCTCTACGGGCTGGGCGCGTCCGATATGAAGGGCGCCGACGCGCTCATGCTGCACCTTGCGGATCGCGCCGTCCGTGAGCCCGCCCGCTACGACCTCGTCGTCGTGCTCTACGCCCGCGAAGAAGGCCCGTTCGACGGCTCCGGTATGCCTGAGATCGTTGCGGCCGCGCCGGAGTTGTTCGCGGGCACCACGCTGGCCGTGGCCATGGAGCCCACTGACAACCACTTGGAGCTCGGCTGCCTCGGAACCCTGCACGCCTGGATCCGCTTTCGTGGCCAGCGCGCGCACTCCGCGCGCCCGTGGCAGGGCGAGAACGCCATCCACCGCGCGGCACCGCTGCTCACGGCGCTCGCCGCGCTGCCCCCGCGTGACTGCGTCTACGAGGGGCTGCTGTTTCGCGAGGTGTGCTCCGCGACGATGATCGAGTACGAAGGCGCGCGCAACGTGATCCCCGGCGGCTGCTCCGTGAACGTGAACTTCCGCTTTGCGCCGGACCGCACGCGGGCCGAGGCGATTGCGTGGCTCAGCGCCTTCGTCCACGACGCCGTAGGCGCCACCGCCATCGACGCGGGCGACGTCACGATTGAGATCACGGATCTGTGCCCGGCCGGTCGCGTGGTCCAGGCCAATCCGATTCTCGAGTCACTTCGAGCGGTGTCCCCGGCCGAGGTGCGAGCGAAGCAGGCGTGGACCGACGTCGGCCGCCTCAGCGAGCTGGGCCTGGACGCACTGAACTTCGGTCCGGGTTCCGGAGCCCAGGCCCACCAGGTGGGCGAGTGGTGCTCTCGGGCCAGGCTCGAAGAAGCCCGGATCCTCTTGGAGCAGTGGCTGTTCCCCTAGCGCCCGCACGACGCGCGCGGGGTATACGTCCTCCCGGAGGTACCCATGCTGGCTGAATTCAAGAAGTTCGCGATGCGCGGCAACGTCATGGACATGGCGATCGGCATCATCCTGGGCGCGGCGTTCGGCAAGATCGTCTCGTCCTTCGTCAAGGGCTTGGTGATGCCTCCGCTGGGCCTGCTGATTGGCGGCATGAACTTCGACGCGCTGCGCGTGGTGCTGAAGGACGGCGAAGGTGCGGTCATGGATGGCGACAGGGTCATCACGCCGGCGATCGAAGAGGTCGCGGTGGAGTACGGGGCGTTCCTGACCACCGTGATCGACTTCTTGATCGTGGCGTTCGTGATCTTCATGGTCGTGCGCACACTGAACAAGCTCAAGCGCGCCGAGCCCGCACCGGAGGCGACCGAGAAGACGTGCAGTTTCTGCTGCTCGACGATCGCCCTCGCTGCGACGCGCTGCCCGCAGTGCACGGCGGACCTCGGCGCCGCCAAGGCGTAGCGCAGGGCGGACTACCGGCCCCGAACCCGTGCGTCCCTAGACGGCGCGATCGAGGGTGCGAAACAGCAGCCGGCCGTCGCCACTGCTGCGGCGATCGACTTCGGACCAGCCCTCGCCGTCGTACGCCGGAAAGCGCACGTCGCCAGAGACCTCCGCGTCGAGCTCGGTCACGAACATGCGCGTGACGTGCGGCAGCGCGAGGGCATAGATCGAGGCGCCGCCGATGACGAACGGGCACGCATCCGTGGTGCGAGCCGACTCGACGGCAGCTTCGAAGCTCGTGTACACCTCGCAGCCCGGGGCCGCGTAGTTCGGGTCGCGACTGACCACCAGATTGCGGCGTCCCGGGAGCGCTCGGCCGATGGACGCATGTGTCTTGCGCCCCATCACGATCGCGTGGCCGAGCGTGACGCGCTTGAAGTGCGCCAAGTCCTCAGGTTCATGCCAAGGGAGCTCGCCCTCGCGTCCGATGACGCCTCCACGGGCCCAAGCGACAATCAGGGCAAGGCAAGTCTCGTTGCGTCCAACCATGGCCCTTTCCTACCCTCCGCATGGCGATTTCGAGCAAACGGTCTCGCCCCGCAAGCGTTAGATCGACACGCTCGCCTTGATGTGCGGCGCGGGGTCGTAATCAAGCAACTCGAAGTCGTCGTAGACGAACCTGAAGATGTCCTTCACATCTGGCCGGATCTTCATACGCGGCAACAGACGCGGCTCGCGCGCGAGCTGCTCGCGAGCCTGCTCGACGTGGTTGTTGTAGAGGTGCACGTCCCCGAAGGTGTGCACGAACTCGCCGGGTTCCAGTTCGCAGACCTGCGCCACCATCATCAGCAGCAAGCTATAGCTCGCGATGTTGAACGGAACGCCCAGGAAGATGTCGGCGGAGCGCTGGTAGAGCTGGCACGAGAGCCGGCGGCTCGCCGGGTCAACCTGGAACTGAAACAGGGTGTGGCAGGGCGGCAGCGCCACGCGATCGGCTTCCTGGGGATTCCAGCCGCTCACGATGAGCCGGCGGCTCCACGGATTCGCGCGGATCTCGTCGATCAGCGCGGAGATCTGATCGGCACCGTCACGCCGGTAGTTGCCGTCGGCGTCGCGCGTGGCGCCGAAGTTGCGCCACTGATGACCGTAGACCGGACCGAGGTCGCCCGCTTTGCGGCCAAAGCGAGCGCACTGCTCCTCCGTCGCCCACTCGTTCCAGATGCGCACGCCCGCCTCTTGCAGCGGCCCCACTTGGGTCTCACCACTGAGGAACCAGAGCAACTCGTGGAGGATCGACTTCACGTGCAGCTTCTTCGTGGTCAGCAGCGGGAAGCCCGCGGCGAGGTCGTAGCGGACCTGCCGTCCGAAGAGACTGCGCGTGCCGGTGCCGGTGCGGTCCTCACGCTGCGCACCCTGCTCGAGCACCTCGCGTAGGAGGTCCAGGTACTGCCGCATGCCAAGTCGTCCTCCGCCGGGGTGCGCTGATTCTGGCTCTCGGGGCAGACACCTAACATTTGTTAGTGTCCAGCCAGCGGTCCGCTATTCTGAGTGCCCCCCGCCCGCATGGGGATCTACGAGGAGCGAACCATGGCCACGGATTCGAAGCACCCCCCCAGCGCCGACGGGCATTTCGTCTGGCATGACCTCAAGAGCAGCGATCCCGACGCCTCGAAGGCGTTCTACGCGGCGCTGTTTGGCTGGGACATCCAAGACGTACCGATGGGCGGCGCGGGCATGTACCGCATGATCACCGCCGCCGGCGAAGGCCAAGGCGGCATCGAAGCACTGGAGGACGAGGAAGCCGGCTCGCACTGGCTCGCGTACGTGGCCGTGCCCGACGTCGACGCCGCCGCCAAGGCCGCCTCCTCCGCAGGCGGCTCCGTCGTGATGCCGCCGAGCGACATCCCCAACGTGGGCCGCTTTGCGGTCGTGCGCGATCCGAGCGGCGCAACGATCGCGCCGTTTCGCAGCGCGCAGGGCGACATGCCCGCACCCACGACGCCGCCCAAGGACGGCCAGTTCTGCTGGCACGAGCTGCTCTCCCGTGACGCCAAGGCGTGTGGCCCCTTCTACACACGCCTCGTGCCGTGGGAGCAGCACAGCATGACGATGCCGGGGCCGGACGGTGCCGACAGCACCTACCACCTCTTCCGCCGCCCCGCCGAGAGCGCCGACCGCGCGGGCATGATGCCCATGCCGTCGGAGGCCGAGGGCCCGTCGCAGTGGCTGCCGTACGTGGCCGTACCTGACGTCGATGCCACCTGCACGCAGGCCAGCGCGCTCGGCGCGACCATCTGCCGCCCGCCCGATGACATTCCTGCCATCGGCCGCTTCGCCGTGCTCTCCGACCCGCAGGGAGCGAGCTTCGCGGTCTTTAAGGGCGCGCAGTAGGTAGCCCAACCGCCGACCGGCGCAAATGCCCGCCGTTGCTGCTCGTGGGCGGCGGGCGCGTGGTTACGCCGCGTCGTATACTCTCCGAGTGCTCAGGCCCCGTCATTGCCGCCAGGCCGCGTTCGAGCGGTTCGCGGAGGCCATACGAGACCTAGAGCGTCCCCGCGCATTGGAAGAGGCGGCGACGGCGCTCGCCATGCACGCCGACGAGGGCGCGGATGCCGCCGCGGTGGCCGAACGTCTGGACGCGCTAGCCATCCGGGTGCGCCAGGCGCGTGGGTCGACCAGCCGGCGCTCGACGATCACGCACCTGCATCACGTGCTCTTTGAGGTCGATCGCTTCGAGGGCAATCAGCTCGACTACTACGAGCCGTCCAACAGCTACCTACCGCACGTCCTGACCACCCGGCGTGGCATCCCCATCTCCTTGGCCCTGGTCTACAAGGCGGTCGCGGAGCGCCTGGACCTCGAGGTCACCGGCATCGGAGCGCCGGGCCACTTTCTCGTGCGGATCGAAGACGAGGGCGGCCAGCTGCTGGTGGATCCATTCCACCGCGGGCGGATCCTCACCCCCACCGACGCGTACCGCTTGATGGAGAACGCGCTCGGCGCGCCTGTGCCGCAGGCGCTCACGCTGCTGGCGCCGGTCGGGCCGACGGAGTGGCTGGCGCGCATGCTGCGCAACCTCGAGGCCATCCATACCAAGCGCGCGCAGCCTCGCGATGCGGCGGCAATGGTCGAGCTCCGACTGGCCCTGGAGCGCGCCCAGAACCAACACTAGCCTGGATGTGTTGTGAAGCGCGCGCCGTGCGGTCCGGCGGGCCCGACGCCGAGGCCTGGGATGGTCGGCTACGCGAAGCCCTGAGAGACACAGCCCGTCCTCGCCGAGGATGGGCGTCTGAGGTCGACGCCGACGTGAGGCGTCGATGCTGATCCCATCTCCGACGAGCGACGGCTAGGAGATCGGGCGCCAGGACCCGCGCGGACCGCGCGATTGAACCTGTGTTCATGAAACATCCGGGGTAACCGCTCGCCCCTCCGCGACGGGCTAGGCACGGGACGCGCCGCGATCCTGCGTAGGCACGCCGGATCCGGGA
>JAQBWE010000169.1 GCA_027625315.1 Planctomycetota bacterium | reverse complement strand
ATGAGGAGGACGACTCGTGGCCGGTCCACTCGAGGACGACGAAGCGGCCTGATCGCCCCCAGCCCAGCCTGCCGCACGTCCGAGATGCAACGGAATCTCGCGGTCACCACGCTGGCACGGCTGGATGCGACGTGAGGGGGGCGCGTGGGGGCGGGGTCGTCTCAACGCGAATCGGACGCGCGGGGCAAACAGCGACTGGCGCCGCATCCGGCGACGGGGAGCCGCCCACCTTGGTCCGGCACGCAGGGCGTCGCGGAGCGACGCAGGCGTACGTCGCGAGGGCGGGCGTGCGTTTGCGTGGGTGCGATGACCGGGGCCATCGGCGAACTGGCACGGCTGGATGCGACGTGAGGGGGGGCGTGTGGGGGCGGGGTCGTCTCAGCGCGAATCGGAGGCGCGGTGCAAACAGCGACTGGCGCCGCATCCGGCGAACGAGAGCCGCCCGCCTTGGTCCGGCACGCAGGGCGTCGCGGAGCGACGCAGGCTGACGTCGCGAGGGCGGGCGTGCGTTCGTGTGGGTGCGATGACCGGGGCCATCGGCGAGCTGGCACGGCCGGATGCGCCGTGAGGGGGGCGCGTGGGGCCGGGGTCGTCTCAGCGCGAATCGGAGGCGCGGTGCAAACAGCGACTGGCGCCGCATCCGGCGACGCCAGCCGCCCAGAAAAGATGGTGGAGCCGAGGGGAGTCGAACCCCTTACCTCCTCATTGCGAACGAGGCGCTCTACCAAATGAGCTACGGCCCCATGGGGGAGGCGCAACAGTACCCGGCGGGGGGTGCCGGTCAACCCCGGGTGGCTGCGGCGGCGGGGGGCCGAATCCGGGCTAGGCGTCGCCGGAGGAGGCCTGCTCGGCCAGCGCCTCGAGGAACGGCAGGGGGCGGTCGGCGAGGCATTTGAGGATCGTGCCGCCGGCTGTGAAGGCGTGGGTCACCGCGTCGAGGGAGGCGAAGCGCTCAAGGGCTGCGCGGCCTTCGCCGCCGCCGATGTACACGGCGACGCCGTCTTCGTGCAGGGCCTTGAGCGTGGCAACGATGGCAATCGTGCCGTGCGCAAAGGCGCTGTTCTCGAACTGACCCATGACGCCGTTGTGGAAGGCGGTGCGGCGCTCCGTGCGCGCGGCCCATGCCTTGGCCTCGGTGTCGAAGAGGACGCGCGTCTCGGGTCCGATGTCGCGCTGCCACTGATCCGGGCCGAGGTCGCTCGTGATGGAGCCGTCTTCGACGACGAAGTCAACCGGCAGCACGACGCGCACGTTCTTGGCCTTGGCGTCCACGAGCAGCTGCCGCGCGCGCTCGATGGCGGACTGCGGCACGTAGGCCTTCTCCTCCTTGTTGAACATATCGCCGGCGGCGCCGATGGAGACGTCCTCGCCGTCGATCTCGCCCTGCGCCTTGCGCAGCGCCATCGCCAAGCTGCCACCCGCGAGGATGACTTCGACCTGGCCGCGCTTCACGATGCCGTGCAGCTGCTTCAGCTTGTCGAGCTTCATGCCCGAGAAGCAAATCAGGCCGGCGTCGCGCGCGCGCATGGCGTGCTCGGCCAGTTCACGACGGGCGAAGATGCCAAGCGCCGTGCGGCCCATGGCGAGGGGCAGGGCTGTCGTGGAGAAGTCCTTGTTGCCGGCGGCGATGGCGTCATTCACGTAGACCGTGGCGCCTTGACGGAAAGCCGCGGCGACGCGGGCGAAGTGATCGGTGATGAGCGGGAGCTGCGATTCGACCGCCGTCCATAGGCGCATCTCGAAGTCGTATTGACGCAGATTCTCGAACACGAGGAACTGACCGGGCTTGAGGCTCTCGACGCCCTTGACGGCAATGCCGGTCAGGGTCTCGGCGTGTTCGTCGAACCAGTCACGGATGAACGGACCACAGCCGGGCTCCGTCGCCTTGAGCTTCTGGTGCACGTACTCGAGCGTGAGGTCGGCGGCGCGGCCGCGGTGCCCGATGACGAGCATGCGCCAGCCGTGGGCGCGGCCGAATGCGAGCGTCTCGTGCAGGCTCTGCAAGCGCGGATCGTTGCCGATCACGCCGTCGTGGTCGGCCACGTCGAGATCCGCCCGGATCCACACGGGCGTGCCCGACGGCAGATCCCCGAGCGCCTCGAGCGGCGGGATCTGCGCCAGTCGCGCGTCCACGCCGTGCTCGACGGGCTCGAAGCCCGCGGCGTGTCGCAACGCGCTGGCAAAGGTCTCGCTGTGCAGTTGCGGCATGAACGCGCTCCTCTGATCCGATCTGCTTAGGATAACGGTGGCCGAGGAGCACGCCGCGCCTAGAGACAGCGCTCTCCGGCCGCGGATTCCGCGGGTCCCGGGTGGCTGCCCCGGCCCAGGGCCGGAAACCCGGCCGTGGGCGGGCGTCCGGCGCCGCTACACTCCCGGGATGGCCAGCAGCCCCCCGCCCGAGACCCCCGCCCCGGTGCCCGTGATCGAGGTCCGTGACCTCGTCGCGCGCTACGACGAGCAGGTGGTGCTCAACGGCATCAACATGACCGTCAACTCCGGCGACGTCATGTGCATCGTGGGGGGCAGCGGCTCCGGCAAGTCCACGCTCCTGCGCTGCCTCTTGGGCACGCTCAAGCCGGTGTCGGGCTCCGTGCGTGTGTTCGGCGTTGACATGGCGAATGCGCCCGACAAGGAGCGCGACGCCGTCTACCGCCGCATCGGTATGGTCTATCAGTCCGGGGCGCTGTTTGGATCCATGACGGCGTGGGAGAACGTGGCGCTGCCGCTGCAGGAGCACACGAGCCTCGATGGCAAGATCATCGACATCTCCGTGCGCATGAAGCTCGGGCTCGTGCGGCTCGCGGGCTTCGAGGATCGCCTGCCGAGTCAGCTCTCCGGTGGTCAGCTCAAGCGCGTCGCGTTCGCGCGTGCGATCTCGATGGACCCGGAGATGGTGTTCTGCGACGAGCCGTCGGCCGGGCTCGACCCCCGCATCGGCCGCGGCATCGACGATTTGATCCGCAATCTCAATCGCGCGTTCAACATGGCGTTCTGTGTCGTGACGCACGACATGGAGTCCGTGCGCGTGATCGCCAATCGCATCACGATGCTCGCGCCCATGGCGGGCGGCGCGCAGGTGGTGTTCTCCGGAACGGCCGAAGAACTCGACGCGTGCGAAGATCCAACCGTGCGCGACTTCGTGAATCGCTCGCCGCTGAAGGAACCGCGCTGGGAGCCCGCGGAGATCCTCAAACAACTCGTGGGCGAGGATTAGCCCGCGGCAGAGCTACTTGCCGGGCCTCACCGGCTCGGGCTGAGGGTCAGCCGCGTAGCCGGATGTCGGCCACCCGCCACATCCCGGTGTCCTCGAATCCGGCGAGCCCGCGCTCCTTGCGCTCTCGGGGGAGCGCTCGTGCGGACGGTTGGGCTGCCCGCGGCGCGGGCTACCATCGCGGGCGAACCCGTAGGAGACCTTCGATGCCTTACGATCCGATGCTCGTCGAGCCCATGCGCCAGGACATGCGTGCGATGTCTGTCGAGGAACTTCTCGACGCCAGCGCCGTCGATTCCTTCATCGAGCGCGCCGGTACCAAGCTCGTGTTCGTGAACTCGGTGTGCGGTTGCGCCGCCGGCCAGGCTCGCCCCGCCCTGCGGATCGCGCTCCAGCACGGCGTGCGCCCGGACCACGCCGGCACGGTGTTCGCCGGACAGGATCTCGACGCGACGGCCCGCGCGCGGTCGCACTTCGCGCAGGTCCCGCCGAGCAGCCCGTCGATCGCGCTGTTCAAGGACGGCGAGCTCGCGTACTTCATGCCGCGCCACATGATCGAGAGCCGGGATGCTCAGTCGATCGCGTTCGACCTCGTCGGCGCCTTCGAAGAGCACTGCAAGTAGCCGCCAGCAGATGGGCACCTTCCATCACGGCAAGGGCGATCTGCACGGCATCACGGTGGTGGTCGATCTGAACGACACGCGCGTGTTCGTCGGTCGCTGCGACACGGTGCTGCCCGAGGGCGTCGTGCTGCTCGACGCCGACATGCACGACGAGGCGGCTACGGACGCCAAGAGCAAGGCCGACTACCTCGGCCAAGCACGCAAGTTCGGCGTCTGGAAGAAGTACGATCGCGTGCTCGTGCCGACAGCCGACGTCGCGAGTGTGCGGCCCCTCGCGGACCTCGACTAGTAGCCGGGAATCGAGCGCAGGCCCACGCCGGGCTTGGCATCGGTTGCGGCGCTCACCGGTTCGTCCGTGTCGGCCGTCGGGCGCCCCGACAGTAGCCGCTGAACGTCTGCGCTCGTCGCCGCGACAGCGTCGGCCGGTCCCACGACTGTGACCGCGTACGTGCGCGCGAGGTCGGCCGCGAAGTGGATCACGCCGTGCATGCCCGCAGGCACCGGGAGCGGGTGCTGGATGCCATCGAAGCCCATGATGCGCGTCGGCGTGGCCTTCGCCGCGCTGAAGCCGCCGCCGAGGAACATCTGGGCGATCTGCGGCAAGCCCGCGCGCGAGACTTCCTGGTCGAGCACCAGGAACTCGACGGACACGCCCGCCTTGGTGGCCGTGGCGAACGAGATGGGCATGCGCCCGCCGGCGCGCGCGCTCCAGCCTTCCGGGGTGCGCAGTCCGAGGCCGCGGCGGGCATCGACGACCACGTCGCCCGCGAACGGATCGGGCGCGTTGTCGCCCTGGTCCTTCTCGTGGGCTGTGAAGCTGATCTTCTCCACGACGGGCCAGGCCTTCTCGAAGCATGAATCCGGCGCGCCGTCGAGCACGAGCACGGACTGCCCGCGCACGAGGATGCGCCCGTGGCCGTGAGCCGTGTGGAAGTCGTAGCTCATGTGAAGCGCGGTTGCGGCTTCGTCGCGCTGCCAGCCGTCGCCCTTCCAGGTGTCGCCGGCCGCCTTGCGGGTGGCTTCGCCGAGCAGGCGGCCGGCCTCCTCTGCGTCCTGCTCGCTGTCGAAGGCAAATGCCTGAACGAAGGCCATCCGGCCGTCGGTGTGCTCGATGAACTGGACCCGACCGCCGTCCCAGCCACGCGCCGCGGTGTTGGAGCGCTGGTCGACGAACCGACCGAAGCCCATGTCGCGCATGTTCAGGCGGCCGCCCTCGTCGCCCAGGAAGTAGTCGAGGTAGAGCGCGAGGTCGATCTCGCCGACGCTGTGCTCGTCGAGCTTCGTCCAGCCTTCGCCGAAGGCGGCGGCCACGTCGCCGCCCCACACGATCTGGCGCGGATAGTCGCGCACGGGGCCCAGCCACTTGTGCGGATGCAGCAAGTGCTCCTGCGACATCGGCGGGTCGTCGAACATGCGCTGCATGCCGTCGACGTAGCCGTACTTCGTCAACTGGTGCCCGATGAAGTTCGGGCCCATGCGGTAATGCAGCAGCGTGGTCAGGAGCATGTACGTCGGCGTCGTCTGCATCATCGCCTGTTGCGCGGCGGCGGAGGGGTTCTTGCCCTGCGCTGCGTAGTGGTGCGCCGCGACCTCGGGCTCTTGGTCCTGGTAGGTCCGCCGCATCCACTCAGCGCTGCCTTCCCAGAGGCAGCGGATGGCGAACTGGCGATCCGGGTCGTTCTCACGGTACGGCTTCTCCATCGCTTCAAGATCGAAGTGCTGATCCTCGAGGGCGTGGCAGAGCTCGTGCACGATCGTGGGCTTCTGGCCATCCACGTCCATGCCTTCGATCACGTACATCTCGCCAGTCTCAGGGTTGTAGAACCCCGCGACGGCGGCCTGGAACATGCTGAGCACCATGTCCTTCAGGTCTTCCTTGGGCCCGAGGAGCCCCAGGCGCTTGAGGATGCGCGTGTCGGCCGCCCATTCCTCCGGCGTTGTCTCCTTGTCGAGCTCGCTCAGCATGTACGCGCGGAGCTCCTCGCGTGAGAGCACGGCGGCGGGCACCGGCTTCTTCCACTCCAACCCGCGAAGCTTCGAGACGACGGGGATCAACTCGTCGACGGCCTTCTGGATGCGGGCGGTCTCGGCGGCTCGCGCTTCGGCCTGGGCGTTACCCTTGGCGGGCGCGTCTTCCGCGCGCACGAGGGCCGGCAGGGCCACAGCAACGAACAAGACAATCAGGGCGGGAAGGGCGAATGCGCGGCGCATGACGGGCTCCGGGGAGGAAACGGCCGAATGGTACCGTTCGCTATGGGGGCGCCTTCCATCCGTCGTGACCCGTCCCAACGGGTACGATCCCGCCCATGGCGCACCAAGCCCTATTCCTTCCCGTTCCCGACTTGATCGTGCTGGGGCTCGGGCTCGTGCTCGGTATCCGCGGCGCGGTGAAGGGCTTTGCGTGGCAGCTGATCCGCACGATTGGCCTGCTGGCGGGCCTCTGGGCCGCGACGCGCTTCTATGAGCCCGTTGGTGTGTGGCTCGACGAACGGACGCCGGTTCCGGCGCTCACGGCACCCGCGGTGGGGTGGCTGTTGCTCGTCGCCAGCACGGTGCTGTTGTTCGGCTTCCTCGCGTGGATTGCGAAGGGCGCGATCCAGTCGGTGCGGCTGGGTGGACTCGACCGCGTGCTCGGGTTCTTGCTCGGCGCGTTGATGGCGTGCACGTTTTCGGCGCTTGCGTTCGTTCTCTGGGGTCACTTCGCCGGCGAGAACGAGCTGCGCGAGACGCTGGAGGATTCCGTGTCGGCGCGCGCGATGGCGGAGACGATCGACGTCGTGGAGCCGCTGTTCCCCGCGGAGGTGCGCGCGCGGTTTCGTAAGTCGCTCGACGCCCTCAGCGAAGCGGCGCAGTAGGCGCGTCCTCTGCGCCAACGCTCTGGCCTAATCCTCGTCGATCGTGTCGAAGCCTTCGATCTCGAGGAGATCAGACGTGAAGGCCGTACCGCCGTCGGGTGACTGCGCATCGAAGCCCAGGTCGGTCGGAATCTCGTACGCACCCGGCGCGGGCGCCGCCGGCTCGGGGGCTTCGTCTGCCGTGGGGGCTTCGGCTGTCTTGGGGACACTGCCCAGCGGCGTGGCCGCGAGGGGAATCGAGCGCGGCTCGACCGGCGCGGGCGTCGTCGTGTACTCAAAGCGCGCCCACGCGCTCACCTCAGCGCGGCGTGCGCTGGCAGCCGCGGGATCATCCGCTTCTGCTGCCATGAGGTCGACGAGCGTTGCGTCGTAGCACACCTCGCCGTCCACGCGCAGGGCGGGCATGCGGCCCTCACGTTCGATCCGTTCCAGAGCAGAAAACGTGGCGAACAGTCGCCGCGCGGCTTCCGCCGCGGTGAGCAGCTCCTCCGCGGGCAAGCGCGCGCGTTCACGCCGCGGCCGACGAGCGTCGGCGCTGGCCGGCGCGAGCC
>JAQBWE010000168.1 GCA_027625315.1 Planctomycetota bacterium | reverse complement strand
CGCCAGCTCGCGCGCGTCGTTCGGCCACGTTCCTAGCAAGCGCGGCTCCGCCCCGCAGCCACGAAGCCGCACGTCCGCTCGACACGGGAGGTGAACGCTTACGAGCCAACGCACGCGCCGTAGGATGCGGGGGTGCTCGACGTAGAAGCCAGCCACCCGAAGCGCGCCGCCGCCCTCGACGTAGCGCGCGTCTTGCGCACCGCGGGGCACGAAGCGTTGCTCTGCGGCGGGGCGGTGCGCGATCGACTGCTGGGGCGCCCGGCCGCCGACTTCGATGTCGCGACCTCGGCTACGCCCGAGGAAGGCCGGGTCTTGTTTCCGGAGGCCGTGGCGGTTGGCGCTCAGTTCGGCGTGCTCGTGCTTCCGCGGGCGGCAGGCGATGTCGAGGTCGCCACGTTCCGCGACGACGGCCTCTACGTCGATGGCCGGCGGCCCGAGACGGTGCGCTATTCCGATGCCGTGCGCGATGCTCAGCGGCGCGACTTCACGGTCAACGGCCTCTTCGAGGATCCCGTCACGGGTGCGATCCAGGATCACGTCGGCGGGCTACCGGACTTGCGCCGCCGTCTCTTGCGCGCGATCGGCGATCCCGAGGCCCGCTTCCGGGAGGACCGCCTGCGCATCTTGCGCGCCGTGCGGTTTGCCGTGCAGTTGGACTTCGCCATCGAGCCCGCGACGTGGGACGCGGTGAAGCGACTCGCCCCGCTCGTGCGGGACGTGTCCGCGGAGCGCGTGCGGGACGAACTAGTCAAGGTGCTGCGCTTTGGCCGCGGCCGGGGATTGCGGCTTCTGCGGGCGGCAGGATTGCTGGCGCATATCCTGCCTGAGATCGAAGCGATGCAGGGCGTGACCCAGCCTGCCCAGTTCCACCCCGAGGGCGACGTGTTTGTGCACACGTGCCTTGTGCTCGATCACATCCGGGTGCCGGAGAGGTATGAGGCCGACGAGCGCGTGTTGCTCTTGGCGGCGTTGCTGCACGACATCGCCAAGCCGCCCACGCGCACCGTCGATCCCGACGGTCGCATCCGCTTCAACGGCCACGACGCTCTCGGCGTCGGGCTGGCAGAAGCCGTGCTCGAGCGGCTGCGGCTCCCGCGGCGCACCAGCGAACGTGTTGGCGCCTTGATCCGTGCGCACATCCAGATCGCGGCCACTCCGCAGATGCGCCCCAGCCGGCTGCGCCGGTTCCTCGGTCAAGAGGACATCGAGCTGCATCTCGCGCTGCATGCCGCGGACTGTGGCGCCAGTCATGGTGGGCGCGACATCCTGGACTTCCTGCGCGCGGCGCTGACTGCACTCGCCGACGAGCCGGCGATTCCGCCGCCGCTGATCACCGGCCACGATCTCATCGCCGCGGGCTACCGACCCGGGCGCGAGTTGGGCGCGATCTTGAGCTGGGTCCAAGACGAGCAACTCGAGGGACGCCTGGACTCCGCGGACGCGGCGGTACGCCGTGTGCGAGAACAGTTCCCCATCCCCTCCGGAGAGCGCCCTGGTGACCGACCGAAGTAACCCTTGCAGCACACCTTGCTATGCCCGGGTAACGACGTTCTGCGGACTTCTTCTCGCCGTGCTGTTGGCCGGTTCGGCCCGGGCGGAGGAAACCGACAGCCTGGCACGGGCCCTCAGCCTCGCCTCGCGCGGGGATCTGCCCCTCGCCGAGCGCCTAGCGGCCGCGGCTCGGATCCTGGCCGCACGGGAGCCGACCGAGGCCCAGGCCACCGGGCGGGCCGCCGTTGCCCTCCTCGCGGAAGCCCCGGAGACCGGTGGTTGGCTGCTCCTGCGGGCCACCGATGCGGGGCTGCTGTCAGCCGATATCCGCGCCCGGGGTCTCGAGCGCTTGGCTGGGGCGAACCTTGGAGCCGCTGACGCGGCGGGCCGAGCACGGCTCGCGGCCATCGGACTCCTCCTCGGGCAGCGTCCGGAAGATCTGGGCGCGCGCCTCACGGGCGTCTGGCCTGCGCCGGACCTCGTGCAAGCCGTGCTGCGACGCGAACTGGGCGATCTGCGGACCACGACCGGTGCTCGGGTGCTTCTGGCCGACGCCGACGGCGCGCGCGCGCTGCTGGATGCGACGCGGCCCGCAGCCGCGGCTTTGGATGCGGCGGTCTCCGACGAGCCAGGCCCCATGGTGGCCGGGCTGGAGGCCTTGCTCGCGCAGGGCGGTGCCGCTTGGCCCGTGCTTGAGCACGAGGCCCGACTCGGCGCGCTCGGCACGCCGGAAGGCCGCATGCCGCGTGCTGCCCGCGCCATTCTCGTGCTCGGCCAGATGAAGGACCGGCGGGCCACGGGCGTGCTGTGCGACGCGCTTGGCTCACCCAATGGGTGGGTGCGCGTCGCCGCCGCGACGGCGCTTGGGGATCTCGGCGATCCCGCCGGCGCGGTGGCTTTGGCTGCCCACCTCACGAACACAGGGGATGTGTTCCGTGCGCGCGACCAGTGGGACCATCCGGGCGCGACGGGCACCAACGTGCCGGCGGAGGCGTGGGCGTCCGCGGACTACTTTGTCGTCGACGTCGCCGCCGCCGATTCGCTGCTACGCCTCGGCGCGCCTCAGGCCGTGGGCTACCTGATTCATCGCCAGCTCGACCCGACGGTGAAGAACGCGCGTATCCGCGTGTTTCAAGACGCCGTCGACGCCCTGCGTCGCGCCCTGGCGCACGACGCGTCGGCCTCGAAGCTCGTGGCGGACTACAACGTGGATGAGGGGCTCCCGCAGCGCGACGCCGCCTTCCTCGCGCTTGCCGACTGGTGGCAAGCCCACCGCGACGACCCGGGTCTGCTGGCGGTGAGTCTGGACGAAAGCGAGCCCGCGTTTCGCGAGCGGGCCAGGCGTCTCACCGACGAGTTGCTTGGCACCGACGTGCGCATGTTCATGATCACGAAGCCCGCGCTCGAGCTCCTCGGTCGCGCCGCCACGCCCTCGTTGATCGAGGCCCTGCCGCGGGCAGAGCGCGGGTCGGCCCGCGTCGAGTTGGCCCGCGCACTCGCGCTCACACGTGATCCGCTGGCGATTCCCGCGCTGCGCGGCCTGCTCGACGACAAGTTGCCGTTCGTGCGCGCGGCAGCAGCCGAAGCGCTGGGTGCCTTCGTTGGCGCGCACCCCGATGTGCGCGCTGAGCTTGTGGCGCTGCTGTCCGACGCGAAGCCCGACGCGCGCGTCAGTGCGCTCAAGGGCCTCGTGGGCTCGCCGCCGTCGCCGGAAGTGCTCGCGGCGGTGCGAGCCGCCACACCGAAGGAGCCCTCCGCGGATTGGGCGCGCGCGGAGACGGTGCTGCGCCTCGTGCAGGAAGGCGCGGCGCAGCTCGACACGGTCCTCCAGGGCTTGGATCACCCCGACCGACATGTGCGTGAGGCGTGGTGGGCGCTGCTCCAGGCGGCGCTCGACCTGCCGCCGCACGCGCACGATCCGCATCCCGCGCCGGGTGGCACTGCCAAGCGCCGATTGACGCGCGCCGAAGCCGAGGCTGCCCTCCAGCGCCGGAGGGGCGCATGAGCGGCGGTCGCCTCGAGCTCAGCGCGATCGCCAAGCGCTGGCGCTCAGGTCAGGATGCGCTGGCGAACGTCTCCCTCGTTGTCGAGGCGGGGACGACCCTCGCCGTCTTGGGACGCAGCGGGGCGGGCAAGAGCACGCTGCTGCGCGTGATCGCGGGCCTGGAGCGGGCCGATGCAGGCCGGGTCACCCTGGGCGAGTGCGTGCTAGCCGACGACCACACGCATGTGCCTCCGGAGTCTCGCGGGGTCGGCATGGTGTTCCAGGCGCTTGAGCTCTGGCCGCACCTCACCGTGGCTGAGCACGTGGCGTTCGGTCTCCCGGGTCGACCCCGAGGTGCGCGCGCATTGGCGGCGGCCAGGGATCTTGTCCGGGCCGTGGGTTTGGACGAGGCCTTGCTCACGCGGCGGCCCGACACGCTCAGCGGTGGCGAGCAGCAGCGCGTGGCCATCGCGCGTGCCCTCGCGCCGCGTCCCCAGGTGCTGCTCTACGACGAACCGCTCGCGCATCTCGATCCGGAGCGCCGCGTGGCGCTGCGGCGCCTCATTCGCCGCCTCGCGCGCGCCGAGGGCACGACGCTGGTCTACGTCACGCATGATCCGGAAGAGGCGCTCGAGTTGGGCGACACGCTGGCCGTGTTCGAGGCGGGCCACGTCGTGGAGTTCGGCGCGCCCGCGCAGATCTACGGCGCTCCGCGCACCATCGCCGGCGCGCGCTCCCTCGGGCCGATCTCGGTCGTGCCCGGACGTGTGCAAGGCGGCGTCGCGACGACGGTGTTGGGTAGCGCCCCTGCGCGCGAAGGTCTAAGCGACGGCCCGTGCGTCGTGCTCTACCGGCCGGAGCGGATCCGCGTCGTGGACTCCGGTGACATCCAAGGGCGCGTCGAGGACTGCGTGGTTCGCGGCGGCGGCGCCAGCATGGAGCTCGACGTGGACGGCGTGCGCGTCCAGGCGCTCAGCGCCGCGCCTTGCGCGCTCGGTTCGCGCGTGGCGATCGAAGTGGGGACGGCGGTCGCGGTGCTGCCTGCCGCTGCGGCGGCGGAGGTGGCGGCATGACCCTTCGACGGCAGCTGCGGTGGGGCGCAGGCCTTGCGGCGTTGGCCGCGTACGCGCTGCTCGTGGCGTGCGGCGAGCCCGACCGCCCGGCGGTGTCTGTGGTCCCCGCGCCTGCGCCGGTGGAGGGCGAGCAGGTCGTGGACAACGACAGCCCGGTCTTCAAGACGGCTGCGGCGTGCGGTCGGTGCCACACGGAGATCTACGCAGAGTGGCGCGAGAGCTTCCATGGCCGGGCCATGGAGGATCCGCTCTTCCGGGAGCTGTCGGCGGAGGTCAACAAGGAAGAGTGCATCCGCTGCCACGCTCCGGTGAACTTGCGTGATTCGGGCTTCGAGACGCCGGTGGCGCGCAGTGACCTACGCGAGGACGCCATCTCGTGCCTAAGTTGCCACCAGAACGGCGGCAACGTGTCGGGTCCACATGGCGGCATGGAGAGCGCGCCCTGCCGGCCGATACAGGACGCCGACCAAGTCGATGTCGTGAAGATGTGCTTCGTGTGCCACAACCAGCACGACACGGGCAACGAGTGGCTACGCGGGCCGTACAGTCCCCAGGCGCCCGAGCCGCGCCTCCGTCCGGTCAAGACATGCTTGGACTGCCACATGCCGATCGTGGAGCGGCCGCTCGTGCAGGGCGGCCCGATTCGCAAGGGCCGGCGGCACACCTGGTTCGGCGGCCACGACATGGCGCAGCTACGGCTTGCGGCTGAACTGGACGTGGAAGTGACGGCCCTGCCGGAAGGCGGCGGTCATCGTTTCCGGGTGTTTGTGACCAACATGGGCGCCGGGCACGCGATTCCTACGGATGCGCGCCATCGCTCGTTCGACACCTACGTCCTGCTGCGTGACAAAGAGGGCCGCATCCTGCTGGATCCCACGGATCCGCAACAGCAAGGCCGCGCGCAGCTGGCGAAGTTTCGCAAGTTCTATCGAGGCTCGGGCAAGCGCGACACGCAGATCCCGCCGCTTGAGCGCGTATCGACGCTCGGAGAGGGCCTGGGCTACGTGGACGTGCCCGAGGCGACGTCCGGCACGGGCGAGGCCTGGCTCGTGTACCGCCTGACGCCGCGTGATGTGTTGAACAGTCGCAGTCTCAAGGTGGAAGAGGCACAGCTGTGGCTGGCGCGGGTCGTCGTGCGCAAGGAGTTCACGTACGGCCCATGAGGAAGCGCGTGAGCCTACTCCTGCTACTCAGCCTCGGCGCGTGCGGTGCGCCGGGCCGTGATCTCGTGGTCAAGGTGCCGCCCGCGCCGCTGCTGCCCGCGAGCCAACCTGTGGCCGAGGAGATCGGTCGGTTGCTCTCGCCGGACCCGGAGGAGAGCAAGGCGGCGGAGCAGCGCCTCGTCGCACTGGACGGCGAGCGGCTCGAACGTCTCCTGACGTACGCCAAGACGCTCGAGGGTGAGCGCGACCTGCGGCTGATGCACGTGCTCGATGAACACCACGCGCTGCCGGATCTGCCGCCGGACGTGCGCCTGGACTTCTTGCTCTGGAAGGCCTCGCGTCCGGAGCGGTTCTACGCGATGAAAGCTCGCAGCCGCCTCATGGATCTAGCCAAGAGCGATCCGCAGCCGCTGGTGGATCGGGTCGCTGCGGGGGCCCCGGGGACGGAGATCTTGGCGGTCGTCCTGGGCGTGGCCGGGGTTCAGGCGGCGATCGGACCGCTCGTCGCGCGCTACCGCGCGCCGCAGACGGCCGCGGAGCGCACCGCGGCGGCCGAGGCACTCGCGCTACTCACCGACGGCGCGGTCAGGCCGCGCGCGTCGGGCGCCTTGGAGGACCTCGGTCGTGATGCCGACGCTGTGCTGGCCTGGCAGCGCGAACAGCTTGAGCGTGAAGCAAGCGGAGCGGCCGTCGCCGTGCCCGCCGGGAGCCATCGATGATGCGCGCGTACCGAGCCACCTGCTGGGTTTCGATGCTGTCGGTGACGCTGGTCCTCCTGCTCGGCGGGCGGGCGGGCACGGCGCACGCCGATGACATTGACGATGCCGCGGGGCGTCCGTACGCGGAAGCTGTCGAGGCTCTCGAGACGCTCTTGGACTCCGCTCGGCAGGCGAACGAACTCGAGCGCATGACGCGCATTCGCCGCAGCTTGGCAACTCGCCACTTGCAGGCGGCTGATCTCGACGCGGCCCTGCCGCCGCTCGAGTCGCTCGCTCACCAGTCGGAAGCCACCGTCGCCGACAAGGTCATCTACGCCGAGGTCCTGCTCGGAATCGCGCGTATCAACATTCAGGCTTCCGCGTTCGGGCGCAAGGTGCATCCGTTCTTGCGCGATGCCGTTGATATTCTCGCGCCTCTGCCCCTGCGCGCCGAGGCTGTGCCTGCCGCGGAGATCCGGGGCCGGCTTGTTCTCGCGTTGACCGAGGCCCATTGGCTGCTCGGCGAGCACGGTCGCGCGCTCGACGTCGTCACGCGCGGTCGTCAAGATCCGTTGCCCGCTGCGCTCACCCCGGCGCTGTCGGACTTCGAGGCGCGCGCGCGCTACGCGCAGCAGGACTACGAAGGCGCGGCGCGCGCATTCCTCGTGGCTGGCAACCCGATGGGGGCCGCCGCGGCATTCGACGCGGCGCGCAAGCCGGAGGCGAGCCTGCCGCTCTACGCCGCGGCGATCGCCGCGGCGCCGGAAGACGAGGCGACGCTTGAGCGGGCGTTGGCGGCCGTGCGGTTCCACAAGGCGCATGCGCAGTTCTTAGATGCCA
>JAQBWE010000167.1 GCA_027625315.1 Planctomycetota bacterium | reverse complement strand
CTGGAGGAGGGACTTGACGTTGCGGGCGGCCGTGGCCTCGTCGATGTCATCCGCGGAGGCCGACACGACGGGCAGCAGGAGAGCGAGGGCGAAGCAAGCAACCAAGAAGCGCATGACTTGGGGGGAGTCCTATCGGGGAGGAGGGGCAGGCAATCCTAGCAGTGGCTGCGGGGATTCCGGGCAAACCACGTCGGCCGTGACCCCGCTCCGAGCCCGTGCGAGGGCCAGGCATGGGCATCTTCATCCGTACCGCCGGGGCGGTCCTCACGGGGGCACACGCCCAAGTGGTCGACGTGCAGGTCGCGCTGGCCGAGCCGAGCGAGGAGAGCGAGCCCAGTTTCCGTCTGGTTGGGTTGCCGGATAGCGCGCTGCGTGAGGGTCGGGAGCGAATCCGCAGCGCCGTCGAGCACGGCGGCTGGCGCTGGCACCGTGCGCCGATCACCGTCAATCTCGCGCCCGCCGCTGCCCGCAAGGAAGGCGCCGGGCTCGATCTGCCCATCGCCGTGGGTGTCCTCGCCGGGATGCGCGCGTGCCCGCCGGAGAGCGTGAGCGGCTGCCTCTTCGTGGGGGAGCTGACCCTTGACGGGATGGTCCGGCCCGTACGCGGCATCCTCGCGGCGTCGGAGGCGGCGCGCCGAGCCGGCCTCAAGACGGCGTTCGTACCTCGCGCCCACGCCGCGGAGGCCGCGGCGGTGGGCGGCCTCGACGTACACGCCGTCGACACGCTGCGCGAACTCGTCGACCACCTCGCGGGCCGGGAGCAACTGCCGCTACACGTCGAGTCCGCGTGGACGCCGTTGGGCGGTGGTGCGGAGCCGAGTGCGGTGCGCGGGCAACCGCTCGCGCTGCGCGCCGCGTGGATCGCGGCCGCCGGCGGCCACAACCTCCTGCTCAGCGGACCGCCCGGCTGCGGCAAGACCCTGCTCGCTCGCGAGATCGCGGGACTCATGCCGCCGTTCTCGCGCGCGGAGGCGCTGGAGAGCAGCCGCATGCACAGCATTGCCGGGCTGCTTCACGACGGGCTGCTGCGGCGACGACCGTTTCGAGCGCCGCACCACACGACGAGCATGGCGGGGCTCGTAGGCGGCGGCAGCATGCCGCGGCCCGGCGAGATCAGCCTCGCCCACGGCGGGGTGTTGTTCTTGGACGAGCTGGTTGAGTTTCCCCGGCCGACGCTGGAGGCTCTGCGGCAGCCCCTGGAGGACGGCCATCTGACGCTCTCGCGTGCCGCCGGCACGGTCAGCTTTCCTGCGCGCGTACTTCTCGTGGCCGCGTGCAATCCGTGTCCGTGCGGCTGGTTTGGCGTGGGCGATCGCTGCCGCTGCGCGCGAACGGCGCGGGAGCGCTACGCGGGACGCCTGTCGGGCCCCTTGCGCGATCGGTTCGACCTGCAGATCGCGCTCAAGCCCGTCGACCCTGAGCGCCTGGTGGCGGCCGCCGAGGAGGCGCCGTATCGCCCCGCCGCGATGGCGGAGGCGCGCCGTCGACAGACAGGCCGCGGGGCCGGACGTGGGGGCGACGGAGTGGCCTGGAACGCGCGCATTGCCTCGGCCGATCTTCCGGAGGCGGCCGCGCCGTCCGCCGCGGCCCGTGCGCACTTGGTGCGCTACGCGCGTGTGCGGGGCCTCAGCGGGCGCGGACTGCACCGCGTGCTTCGCGTCGCACGGACCGTGGCCGACCTGCGCGCGGCCGACTCCGTCGAGGTCGGCGACGTCGATCTCGCGCTTCACCTGCGCAGTTCCTGATCGGCCCGCGCTACGATACGAGGATGAGCGAACCGCGCCTCACCCACCTGGATGACGCTGGCCGCGCCCACATGGTGGACGTGGCGTCGAAGCCCGCCACGCTCCGCAGGGCAGTCGCGGAAGGGCGGCTCGTGCTGGCCGCAGCGACGCTCGCGCTGTTGCAGTCCGGCCAGGTGGCCAAGGGCGACGCGTTGGCGGTCGCGCGCGTGGCCGGCATCCAGGGCGCCAAGCGTGCGGCCGAGTGGATTCCGCTGTGCCATCCCGTGCGCTTGGACGCAGTGCAGATCGCGTTTGAGCCTGAAGAAGGCGGGCAGGCGTGCGCGATCCGCATCCGCGCTGAGGTCGTCGCCGTGGACCGCACGGGCGTCGAGATGGAAGCCATGACGGCTGTCGCGGCCGCGGGCCTTGCGCTGTACGACATGATCAAGGGGGTCGACCGTTCCGCCCGCCTCGCCGATGTGTGCCTTCTCTCGAAAGAGGGCGGGCGCTCGGGTGTCTGGCGCCGAGACGCGACCCACGGATAGGGAGTGACGATGGGCTTTTCGGTCGCGATCGCCGGTGCCACCGGCGCGGTAGGGCAGGAGTTTCTGCGCGTGCTTGAACAGCGCGCCTTCCCGGTGGACAGCCTGCGGCTAATGGCCTCGGCCCGCTCAGCGGGCAAGACGTTGAGCTGGTGCGGCCGCGACTACAAGCTCGAGGATCTCGCCACAGCAGACTTCACCGGGGTGGACGTGGCGTTCTTCAGCGCGGGCTCCGGCCAGGCTGCACAGGCCCGCCGGGCGGCGGCCGAGGGTGCGCTCGTCGTGGACAACAGCTCCGCGTTTCGCATGGATCCCGACGTGCCGCTCGTCGTGCCGGAGGTGAACCCTGAGGCCGCGCGCGCCCATCGCGGCATCATCGCCAATCCCAACTGCAGCACGATCTTGCTGGTCGTCGTGCTCGCTCCGCTCGCGCGGCAGGTGGGTATCCGCCGCATCGTGGCCTCGACCTATCAGGCTGTCTCCGGTTCGGGCGCCATCGCCCTCGCCGAGTTTGAGGCGCAGATTGTGGCCGAGCGCGAGGGGCGACCCCTCGAGCACAGCGTCTATCCCGTGCCGATTCACGCGAACGTGATTCCGTTCGTGTCGGGCTTCGGGGAGGGCGGGATCACGACCGAGGAGTGGAAGATGGTGCGCGAGACCCGGCGCATCCTCGACATGCCCAACTTGGCCGTGAGCGCCACGTGCGTCCGCGTGCCTGTGCGGCGTGCGCACAGTGAGGCCGTCAACATCGAGTTTGAGCGCGCGGTGACCCCCGACGAGGTGCGCACGTGGTTGCGAGCCGCGGACGGTGTCCAGGTGCTCGACGAACCCGCCACGCTCACGTTCCCGACACCGCGCGACGCGCAGGACGGGGACGATGTCTTGGTGGGGCGCATCCGGGCCGATCCCGGCCATCCTCAGGCCATCGACCTCTGGCTGACCGGGGACCAGCTCCGCAAGGGCGCGGCGCTCAACGCCGTCCAGATCGCAGAGTGCGTCCTCGAGGTGCCGGCACGCACCCGAGCCTGACGGCAACCTAATCTTCCTTTGGAGCCCGTCTCCCGTACGCGCCCGTCGTTCGTAGGAGCCTGGCGTCGGCAGGGAGTCGCGCCGGATCGCAGGCGCGGGGGGCTGCCCGGGCGTTCCCCTTCCGACAGGGCCGATTCGGGCTAGAGTGGCCGACCGCCCGGGCAGGGGCGCAAAGGAGGCGCATGGAACATCGCGAGCTCAAGAGGCTCGTCCAGCTCATGAACGACAACGGGCTCGTTGAGCTGGAAATCGAGCGCGAGGGCGAGCGCATCCACCTGCGGAAGGTGGATCCCACGGCCGGCCGGACCATGGCCGTCCCGATGGGGGCGCTCCCGATGCACGGGATGCCGGGCATGGTCCCGGGGGCCGCGCCGGCAGTGGGCGTAGAGGCGGAGACCCCCGCCGACGACCCCCGCCTGAAGTTCATCCGCTCCCCGATGGTGGGCACGTTCTACCGTCGGCCCGCGCCGGATCAGCCGGCCTACGCCGAGGTCGGTGCGGCAGTCGGGGAGGAGAGCGTCGTTTGCATCATCGAGGCCATGAAGGTCAATAACGAGATCAAGGCTGAGATCGAGGGCGACATCGTCGAGGTCCTGGCCGAGGACGGGCAGCCGGTCGAGTTCGACCAGCCCCTGTTCCGCGTGCGGGTCTGACCCACGGACACGGGAAGCAGGCCAGCGCCACATGATCAGTCGATTGCTCATCGCGAACCGGGGCGAGATCGCGCTACGCATCATTCGTGCGTGCCGTGAGCTCGACATCGAGAGCGTCGTCGTCTACTCGACGGCCGACGCCGGCTCGCCGTATCTTGAGCTCGCCGACGAGGCCATCTGCATCGGCCCCGGCCCCAGCGCCCAGAGCTATTTGTCCATCCCCACGATCATCTCCGCCGCGGAGATTGCCAATGTGGATGCCGTACACCCCGGGTACGGGTTCCTCTCGGAGAATGCCCACTTCGCTGAGGTGTGCCGGGCGAACAACATCGAGTTCATCGGCCCCGACGAGGAGACGATCCGCCGCGTGGGCGACAAGGCTGAGGCGAAATTGGCTGCAAGGGCGGCAGGCATCCCCGTCGTCGAAGGCAGTGATGGACCCGTAACGACCGACGATGAGGCGCTCGCCGTAGCGCACCGCGTCGGCTACCCCGTGCTCATCAAGGCCGTGAGCGGAGGCGGTGGACGCGGCATGCGCGTGGCGCACAACGACATCTCCCTACAGGCTGGTCTTCAGACGGCTCGGACCGAGGCGGAGGCCGCGTTCGGCGACTCCTCCGTCTACGTCGAGAAGTACCTCGAGGATCCGCGCCACGTCGAAATCCAGATTCTGGGCGACAAGCAGGGGAACGTGATTCACCTAGGGGAGCGCGACTGCTCCGTGCAGCGCCGCCACCAGAAGGTCATTGAGGAGAGCCCGAGCCCCGGCATCCCGAACGACATCCGGATCAAGATGGGGCGCGCCGCGGTCAAGCTCGCCAAGCAGGTGGGCTATCACGGCGCCGGAACCGTCGAGTTCCTCTACGAGAAGAAGAAGTTCTACTTCATCGAAGTGAACGCCCGCATCCAGGTCGAGCATCCGGTCAGCGAGCTCGTCACAGGGATCGATCTCGTGAAGGAGCAGATTCGGCTCGCAGGGGGGGCACCGCTGGGGCGCAAGCAGCAGCAGATCGTCTTCCGCGGGCACGCCATCGAGTGCCGGATCAACGCTGAAGATCCGGATCGGCACTTCGCCCCGAGCCCCGGCCTCATCACCCACCTCATCGCTCCCGGCGGGCCCGGGGTACGGGTGGACTCGCACGTGGCTACAGGCTCGCGCGTGCCGCCGCACTACGACAGCATGATTGGCAAGCTGCTCGTCCACGCCGACACACGGGCGGAGGCCATCACGCGCATGCGTCGGGCGCTCGACGAGTACCGGATCGAAGGCATCAAGACGAATCTCGGGCTCCACCGCCGGATCCTGCGGAATGCGTACTTCGAGCGCGGCGAGTACACGACGCGCTTCCTTGACGAACTTCTCTCTACGTAGGAGACGCGGTGGTTCACGTTGTCATCACCGGAGGCGCGGGCTTCCTCGGCTCGCATCTCTGCGATGCGTACCTCGCGCGCGGCGCGCGGGTTACGGCCGTGGACAACCTGGTCACCGGCAGCTACGACAACATCCTGCACTTGGAGGGCAACAGCGCCTTCGAGTTCATCAACCGGGATGTGTCCGATGGCTTTGGTGTCAACGGTCCTGTCGATGCTGTGCTGCACTTCGCCTCGCCGGCGTCTCCGATCGGCTACCTGCGTCTGCCGATCCAGACGCTCAAGGTGGGGGCGATGGGCACGCACAACGCCCTGGGTCTTGCGCGCGCGAAGGGCGCCAAGTTCCTCGTCGCAAGCACCAGCGAGATCTATGGCGATCCCGCCGTGACGCCGCAGCCTGAGGAGTACTGGGGCAACGTCAACACCATCGGGCCGCGGGGTTGCTACGACGAGGCCAAGCGCTTCGCCGAAGCCATGACCGTCGCCTACCGCAAGGTGCACGGCCTCGATACCCAGATCGTTCGCATCTTCAACACATACGGCCCGCGCATGGCGCTCGACGATGGCCGGGCGCTGCCCGCCTTTGTGTGTGCCGCGCTCCGCGGTGAGCCGCTGCGTGTGTTCGGGGACGGCACTCAGACACGCTCGTTCTGCTACGTCGACGACACCGTGCGCGGCATCATGACGCTGCTCGCCAAGGGCGACGGCTCACCGGTGAACGTCGGGTCCCCGGGCGAGATGTCCATCCTCGAATTTGCGCACCTCATCCGAGAGCTCGCTGGCAGCGAATCTGAGATCATTCACGAGGCCGCGATGCAGGACGACCCGCAGCGGCGCGAGCCGGTCATCGACCGGGCCCGTGCGCTTGGCTGGCAACCTGAGGTTCCGCTTCGGGAAGGTCTCACGCGTACCATCGCGTGGTTCCGCGAGAAGCTGGGCGTCGCGACGGTCGCCGACTGAGCGTGTGGCGGACGAAGGCGAGCGGCGGAGGCCCGGCATCCTCGGGTCCGTGGGTCGCCGTCGCCGGTACCCGGCCCAACTACGTCAAGCTGGCACCCTTGATTCGGGCCGCGGAGGCGGCCGGCCGCGAGTTGATGTGGATCGACACGGGCCAGCACAGCCACGACGCGCTGCACGCCGGCATGGTGGCCGACTTGGCCCTGCCAGAGCCTCTGCATCTTCTGCCGACGCTGGCACCGGGGCCTACGCGCATTCCGCAGCTCGCCGCGGAACTGGTCAAGCTCTTAGCGTCACTGAGTCCCTCCGTTGTGCTCGTCTTGGGGGACGTGGACTCAACCGTCGCGGCCGCGCGTGCTGCGTGGCGACTCGATCTCCCGCTGGCGCACGTCGAGGCCGGGCTGCGGTGCTTCGAGGCGAGCATGCCGGAGGAGCGCAACCGCGTACTTGTGGACGCGTTGGCCGACCGCTTCTATCCCAGCGAGCCGGGCGCCGTCGAGCTGCTGCGTGCCGAGGACGTGGCGCTCGAGCACATCGGACCGGTGGGCAACGTGATGGCTGACGCGCTGCGCGCGGCGCTGCCGACGCTGCGCGCGCTGCCCCGTGGTGGGGGTGTCGAGGCGGGCGCGTACGCCGTGGCCACGCTGCATCGCCAAGCCAACGTCGATGACGACACCCGCTTGGCGCGCTACGTCGAAGCCTTGAGCGAGGTGGCGCGCACGCAGCCTGTACTCTGGCCGCTGCACCCGCGGGTGAGTGCGCGGCGCCGCTTGCCTGCTGATCTCGCCGCGCGCGGTGTTCACGTGCTGCCGCCCCGGCCTTATCTCAGCTTCCTGGCGCTCGTGGCGCGCTCGCGGGTCGTCGTGACCGACTCGGGGGGTCTGCAACTGGAGGCTGCGCTGCTGGGGGTGCCCTGCGTGGTCGCGCGCGCGGTCACGGAGCACGCGCTCTGCGTGCAGGCGGGCGGCACGGTGCTGGCGGGGCCG
>JAQBWE010000166.1 GCA_027625315.1 Planctomycetota bacterium | reverse complement strand
CCGGCGTGATCCACAGGGTGATGTCGCCGCGGGCGACCAGGGCCTGGTCGTAGGCCGCCCAGTTCTTCACGCGGTACTTCGTCTTGTACTTGGGGTGAACCTTCGATCGCTTCGACGGCATGGCGCCTGCTCCGGTGGGGATACCGGGCTATCGACGGGCACGGGGCGAGCCGGTAGGATTCATGCACCAACGCCGCGCGGACCCGTCGAGGCGTGCCCCATTCTCGATGCGCTTGACGCCGGAGAGGCGGCCCCAAACTGACGGGTCGCGGAGATACGATGAAACCTTGTACCTAGGTACGGGTCGTCAGACTCCTGGTCCGACCGAGCATTGGGCCGGGCCCCGGAGACCTCCCATGCGCAAGATCGTCGCGATCCTCCTCTTCCTCACCCTCTCGCTTGCAGCCTGCGGGCAGAGCGATCCCTGGGAGCAGGGCTTTGCCAACCGCGTCTGTCCGGTGCAGGGCGGTGAGATCGACACGTCCAATCCGCTGCTCGTCGTCAACTACGAGGGCGAGAAGATCGGCTTCTGTTGTGCTGGCTGCCCCGAGGCGTTCGAGCGCTCGCCCGAGGAGTACATGAACGAACTTCGCAGCCACCCGGCCGCCTACGGCTACCGGAAGTAGGATGCAGCGCGCTGCGCCTATCACCCTTCCCTGGAGACACTATGCGTAAGGCCATGATCACCCTCGCCCTCCTCGCTCTCATTGGGGGCGGCGTGGCCCTCGCGGCGTCAGGCACCAGCCGCGACCTCCCGCTTGACCCCAACCGCGCCGACTGCCCTGGCATGATCGAGTGCCCGCTTACGGGTGAGTTGATCTGCGCCGACGAGTGCCCGCTGAACGGCGGGGCTGCGAAGGTGGACGGCGACGAGGCTCCCTGCTGCCGCGATAAGTAGCGCTGGGCGCACTCGTGCGCAGGGGCAGGGAATGTTCGGGCTACACCGTTGCGCGACCGTGTGCTGTTGGGCGAGGATACAGGCGTGGAATCTGATCGTCCCACGCCCGACCCTCGTGAGTTTGCTTCGACCCGGGCACTGCGCGATGCCGCCCCGACGATCCGCCACGCGGACATGCTGTTCGACCTCCTGGTCAACACGCTTGGCGAGCTCGCCATGGTGGAAGTCGCACCGACGGGCGATGTTCACAAGCTCTACCGTCGTACGGCTTCGGGCTCCGACGAGGTCCTGCCCTGGCCTTTGATGACGCTCTCCTTCCGAGCGCAGCAGATCATCGAGATGGACATGGGCCTGCCACCCGCGCCGCTGCCGCCACCGCGCGACGAGGTGGCGCCCAACCTGCGCAATATGCGCCCCGGCGCGCTGACCCTGCACGATGGGCCTCACTCCATCGAGGTCGTCTACCGTGAGGATGGATTATGGAAGGAGATGTGCCGCGGCGGGCCGCCCGACACGCTCGCGGGCCTCCTCATGGCGCTGGGCCGTGCGGCGGCCACGCCCGTCGAACGCGTAGCCGACTACGCGGCAGCGCTGGACATCAGTCGCTGGGGCCCCGGACGCCTGATGTATCCCGCCACCTGTCCCGGTGGGCCGCTCGGGGTGTGGGCAGTGGGCTTGAGGGCCGTCCGCCGCGCGCTTCACCGCCGTGAGCTTCCCAATGAGCCGTCCTGGGTCGTCGCCGACTGCTTCTCGGGTCGCGCGTTGGTCGCGAAAGGCACGCGCGAAGAAGCCCTGGGCGCTTGGCGCGCGGAAGTGGAACGCGTACGGCCCAAGCCGCCGCCACCGATCGATCTCGATGCGCTGAAGCGGAAACTCGATGAGTTGGAGGCGCAGGGAGAAAAAGTCATTGGGCGGGAGACCCTGGACTTGCCCATGCAGCCCTGGCCTGAGCCCACGCCGCCCAACGTGCCAGCCGCGCTGCTCTGCTTCGAGCCCTGCCCGTTCCCCGATCACCCCTGGGGACCCTGGGTGCGCACGCTGGGACCTCACGGCGAGAGTTGCTTCGCGCTGTGGCGCGCGCGCCCCGACGGCTTCACGCTGGTCGGCCAGGACATCGTGCCCCATCTCGACCTCGAGGACCTCGAGGCGCGACTTGACGCGCTGGATGAGACGCGCCAGCCTGCGCCTTGGGAAGAGGGCGAGGCGTGGCGGGGCGAGCAGAAGTACGCCTGTCGTGCCGCGTTCTACCGAGTGCTCGACCGCCTCACGAACAAGCCGGGCGAACTAGCCTGGGACCACGAGGGCAGTGGGCACGACTTCGAAGCAGGCAGCATGAATGGTGCGGTCATTCGCAGCCACGTCGTGCGGCAGCAGTGGTTGGCCTAGCCCTTGACGCAAACTACCTGCTTGAGCGTATGGACGACCTCCACGAGGTCGGCCTGGGCCTTCATTACCTCGTCGATGGACTTGTACGCCGCCGGCGTTTCGTCGATCACGGCCTCATCCTTGCGGCACTCCACGCCCGCTGTCATGCGCTCGTGGTCCATGCGGCTGAAGCGGCGACGGGCCTCCTTGCGCGACATCGCGCGGCCGGCTCCGTGACTGCAGCTCTCAAAGCTCTCCGGGTTGCCCTTGCCCCGCACGATGAACGAGCGTGCTCCCATGCTCCCCGGGATGATGCCCATCTCGCCAACCCCGGCTCGCACGGCGCCCTTGCGCGTCAGCCAAACATCCTCGCCGTAGTGATGTTCCTTCTGGACGTAGTTGTGGTGGCAATTCACCGCCTCCACGTTGGCCTCAAAGGCCGGCAGTCCGCGCGTGCACCGCAGCGCGTCGATCACGAACTGCATCATCAACTCGCGATTCGTGCGCGCGTAGCGCTGGGCCCAGCTCACGGCCGCCACGTAGTCGTCGAAGTGCGCCGTGCCTTCGTTGAAGTACGCCAGGTCCCGGTCGGGTAGGTCCTTGAGGTGCGCCTCCATGTCCTTCTTCGCCATGGTGATGAAGTAGCGGCCGATCATGTTGCCGATGCCGCGCGAGCCGCTGTGCAGCATGATCCACACGCGGTTGTCCTGATCGAGGCACAACTCGATGAAGTGGTTGCCGCCACCCAACGTGCCAAGCTGCTTGTCCGGGCGCTTCGTGCCGATCTTCGGATGCTTGGCGAGGATCGCGGCCAGGCCCGCGTCGAGCTTCGCGTAGCTTGCCTCGCTCGCGGTCGGGGTCTGTTTGAAGCTGTTGGGGCCCACGGGAATCGCGCGCTCGATGGAGTGGCGGACCTGCTTGAGATCGTCCGGCAGGTCGTTGGCCGTCAGGGTCGTGCGCGAGGCCATCATGCCGCAGCCGATGTCCACGCCCACCGCCGCGGGGATGATGGCGCGGTGGGTGGGAATCACGCTGCCGATCGTCGCGCCCAAGCCCCAGTGGACGTCGGGCATCGCCGCCACCCACTTGTGGATGAACGGCAACGTGGCGACGTTCATGAGCTGCGCCCGCGCAGTGTCCTCGAGGGCGACGCCGCGGACCCACGCCTTGATCGGAACCCCGGTGGGGCCTTGGATGCGCTCGTAGTTGGGTGCGGTGGTCATGGGATCTCGAACTTCGTCCTAGCTGCCAACGGAGGCCGCAAGGGTCGCGGTCCTCTGACTGGCCCCGCCAGTGTAGTCCGGCCTACCAGCGCCGCAGGTTGGTGAGCAGACGCAGGTCGGCCCGTTCAGAGAACCGATCGGTCACGCGCACCAACTTGCGCAGCATCTCAGCACGCGGCGGCTACTCCTCGCCGATGAACTCGATGCGCGCCTTGGCGATCTCGGCGGCGGCGTCCAACGGATGTGCCTTGATGAGTTGCTTGTACGTCGTCACCACGGAGCGGCGGGCGCCCTTGTTCGGCATGCCCTTCATCTCCTTGGCGAGCGCCTTGCGGAGCTTGTCCCAGGCGAAGCGCTGGGCGTGGATCTCGTCTTCCTTCAAGAGCGTCGCGATCTGCTCCTTTGCCCAGGCCACGCACTCCATGCCCGCGAAGCGCGCCTCGATGAGCAGCAACTCGCCCATGGCCTCCGGGAGGCGCTTGGCGGCCAGCGAGCGTTCCACCGCGTCGCGGCTGCGAGTGGCGTACGTCTCGATCTTCTCGACCAGGAAGGCCGCGTCGGCGGCGGGCGCCTCCGTCGTGGACTCGCGGACCTTGGATGCGGCCACCCAGGCCGCGCCGATTGCGCCGCGCTCGTACGCGCTGGTCGCGGTGGCCAGATCCTCGTGCAGTTCCCTGCCTAGGGCCGGATCGAAGATCTTCTTGAGCTCTTCTTCGATTTGCGAGGGCGTGGGCGTGTGCATGCCAATCACCGTGCCGTCGATGCCCACGAAGTAGTGCTGCGGGATGCCGAGCGAGCCAGGTCCCGCATACCGCTGCATGGAGCCCTGCTCAGGGTCGATACCAATCCAGTACTTGCCGCCCTTGGCCGTCATCAGCGCGCGAACTTCCTCGGCGGACTCGTCGGCGATCGCGATGACGCGAAAGCCCTGGTCGAAGTACGTCTCGTGCAACTGCTGGAGATCACCGATCTCCGCGACGCAGCGGCCTCACCCCACACCCATGAACACCAGCAGCCAGGCCTTGCCCTTGAGGCTCTTGAGCGAAGGGGCCTCGCCCTCGTGATTGAGCCATTGCACGGCGGAGACCTCGGGCGCGGGTTGCCCAGTGAAGTCGCGCCAACCCTCAGCCCGCGCGGACGAAGCGCAGAGCAGGAGCAGCGCGAACCCGATTGCGACTCTTTGCATGTCCATCTCCACGAGCCGCCAGGCGCGGCTCTCGCCATGCGCGGGATTCTAGTCTGGCGGCTCACCGGACGCTCACGCACGTGCCCGCGAATCCGGATGGCGTGACCGTTGGCCGCGGCGCCTCGATCTTCGCCGACCTCCCCGTTCTCGGCTCGTTCGCGCGGCAGAACCGGCAGGTGGACCTGTCCAAGAACCTGCTGATCTTCATCACCTCGCGCATCATCCGGTAGTCCGTTCGGCGCTCGGGGGCGAGAGACTCCCGCCGCGAGAGGCCGCGCTGGCTCGTCGGGACTACACCGCCGCGATGCCGTCGAGCACGATCTGCACGGCGAGCGCTGCGAGCAGGACGCCTAGCAGTCGCGTGGCCACATTGATGCCGACCTTGCCAAGCACCCGTGTGAGAGCACCCGCAGTGAGCAGAAGCGCGAACGCGGTGCTCAGCAGGAGGATCATGACCACGTGCAGCATGGCGATCCGCTGCCAGTCTCCGCCGGCCTGTTCACTCAGCAAGATCATCGTGGTGATCGAGCCGGGTCCCGCGATCAGTGGCGTGGCTAGCGGAAACACCGCCGGATCGTCGTCATGCTCGGCGGGCGCTTGACCCTCACGGCGCTTGCTGCGGCGCTCGAATAACATGTCGAGCGCGGTAACGAACAGCAGGATGCCGCCCGCGATGCGAAACGCCGGCATGGAGATGCCCACGCCGCCTAGGACGGCTTCGCCGAGTAGGCCGAACAGCGTGAGGATGCCCACGGCAATCAGGCACGCCCGGGCGGCGATGGCCCGCCGTTCCTCGCGCGAGCGACCGCGCGTCAGGGCCGCGAAGACTGGCGTGATGCCGATCGGGTCGATGACCACGAACAGGGCCACGAAGATGGCGAGGATGTCTGAGAAGGCCATGCCGGCTACCGTTCGGTCCGTGTCGGAGGGCGTCCGAGTGTACGGGCCTAGGCCTGCCGCGGCGGGATCCGTCCCGAGGGGCTACCCGTCCAACGCGGTCAGGCAGCAGCGCTTGTACTTCTGACCTGAGCCGCACGGGCAGGGGTCGTTGCGGCCCACCTTAGGCGCCACGCGCCGCTCCTGCGGCGTGCGGCCCGCGGCGCGATCGCGGTAGGCGGAAGCCGAGGCTCGCACCTGGGCCGCGAGGAGTCGGCCGTCGGCCATCCGGCCGACCTCTTGCAGATCCGCGAGGAACGCGGCGACCAAGCTGGGCACGCCGTCGTGCGCGCCGGCGGGTAGCGCAAGCGGCGCCACGTGATCGAACAGGGCGTGCGACACCGCGTGGCCTTCGACGTCGGCCGGATCGTCGTGGCCGTGGCACGCAGACTGCAGGAAGGCCACCAGGACGGCCGGGGCGTCGGCGCCGACGCGGCCCGCAGGCTCCGCGGCCGCCGGGCGCTCCATGAAGTCGGATACCCACAGGTCGATCTTCTCGACGATGTGGTCAGGTACGGGGCCGTGGTCGTGCATGCCGTGGTTGTACCCGGCGCCCCGCGAATCGACCGCGTGTTGCCGGTCGTCCAACCCGTCCGCGGGCCCTACGTGCCGGCGCGCAAGATGGCGCCCACTCGCCCCAGGTCGCGACGCATCTCCCGGCGAAGAACCAGTCGGGCGATCGGCTCGACCAAGCGCATCAATCCGTGTCCCCGCAGGTCGGCCGCGAGGGTGACCCGCGTGCCCTCGGGGTCCGGGGCGAACGTGAGAGACACCGTGCCCGAGAGCACTCGGCTTTCGAGGCGCTCCGCCCAGCGGGTTGGGCGCTCGTAGGCGCAGATATCCATGTCGAACGAGCCCGCGCCCCGGACGGACTCACGCCAGCGTGTGCCCAGCCGGGGTGGACCCTTCGTTTCCAGTTCCAGCGTGCGGATGCTCGGCTGCCAGAGGGGTCGCTTGGCCGGATTCGCGAGGAAGTCGAAGACGACCTCCTGTGGCGCGCGAATGAGTACGTCAAACGCCAAGTGCATGGCCGCCCTCCGGCCGGACAACTCCGCCGCGTCAGGAGCGTACCAAGCCAAGGCTGGTGAATCGCGGCGACTCGGTCCGGGTAGACTCCTGGATGCGGAGGTTCCTGGGCCGATACGACAGACTTGGTGTTCGCGTGCGTCCTAGACGGGGAGGGCGGGGCGCGCTTCGGAACGTGGGACCTCGTGCACGCGTGGAGCTCTGCCGCAGGGGTCCTGTGGGTCCACCTCGACCTGCGCGGGGAGGCGACCGTGCGCTGGATACGCGAACAGAGCGGACTGGATGAGATCACCCAGGCTGCCCTGCTTGCGATCGAGACCCGGCCGCGCGCCACCGTGCGCGGCAATGGGTTGCTCGTGAATCTGCGCGGCGTCAACTCGAACCCCGGTGCTGAGCCCGACGACATGGTGTCCGTCAGGGTCTGGCTGGAGGAGAGCCGCATCATCACCGTTCGACGCCGGCGCCTTGGTTCCGCGCAAGATGTGAAGCAGGCGCTCGAGCAGGGCGATGGGCCGAACACGCCGGGCGAGTTCCTGTTTCACTTGGCCGATCACGTGCTCCTGCGAGTAACCGCTCACCCCAGTCGGGGGCACGGTGCGCGTGGCGCCGCGTAGAATGCCAACCGATCACAGGAT
>JAQBWE010000165.1 GCA_027625315.1 Planctomycetota bacterium | reverse complement strand
AGGACGACGACGGCAATCCCACGCCCCGCATCCACGAAGCCGTACGTGCTCGGCGGGACAGGTGAGCGCCTACGGCGCGGGGGACGCGGTCAGAGTGGCGGATGGAGCCGCGCGTCGATGCCCTCGCCCAGACGGCGATTCAACCGCCGACCGCCCGTCGCATACAGCACCGCGGAGAGCACCAGCGCGAGCCCGGCGCCGCCAATGACCGCCCAGCGTTCGCCGTAGTGCTCCGCGACAAGCCCCTGCAAGTAGCCGCCGAGCGGAAACGCCGCGCCGAACACCAAGGCCCAGATACCCATGACGCGCGCACGCAGGTGGTCGGGCACCAACTCCTGCACCGTCGTGTTGGCGCTGGCCATGAACCCGACGTGCGCGAAGCCCGCAACGAACATGGCCACGCCCATCCAGACGACACTCGACGTCCAACCCACCAGCGCGACCGCGGCGCACCCAAGCCAGACCGTCACGAAGATGTTGATCACGCGCCGCCCTGCGCCACCGGAACCCGAGGCGACCCAAAGCGCGGCGAGCAGGGATCCGGCGCCGCTGATCGCCATGATGCCGCCGTAGTCATCGGCACCCAACCCAAGCCGCACTTTGATAATGGCGGGCATCAGCGTGCGGAAGGACAGCAGGAGAATCACAACGCCCAGAGCGCAGAGCACAAGCACCCGCGTCACGCCATGACCACCCACGTACGCAAAGCCCTCGGCCAGCTCGCGCAGCGGGGAGCGACGCTCCTCAGGGTAGGCCTGGGCTGCGAGTTCGATCCGACCGAGCACGAAGGCCATGCCGAGACTGGCGCAAGCGACCGCCACAAAGCATGCAGCCGGACCCGCGTGTTGATAGATGACGCCGGCGAGAGCGAACCCGACGGCGTTCATCAGGTGGAAACCCGCGGCGTTGAGCCCGATCGCGTTGGCGAGGAGCGGCAGCTCCACCGTTCGGCGCACGATCGCGTGCCGCGCGGGCAACTCCATCCCGCGCAGGATAGCGGTAGCCACCGTCGCCGCGACGAGCTCCGGCCAGCCCACCCAGCCCAGCGCAAGGCCCGCCGCAAGTGCACCGTTCGCGGCCGCAATCGCCACGTAAATGACGACGAGATACCTGCGCTGATCGACGCGCTCTGCCCAGACCCCGGCGAGCGGCGCGATGGGCACCCACGGAAGCAGGGACGCCACGGCGATAATGCCCAAGGCCTCGCGCGAGTCCGTCAACTCAAATGCGAGCCAACCTGTCGCCGCGATCCGCAGCCAGAAGCCGGCCATGTTGCAGAGCAAGCCGACGTAGTACGCGCGGAAGGCTGGCCGCGCGAACGAGGCAAACGTGCGGGCGCGCCAGTCGCTTGCGATCGCCATCGTCAGCTCTGGCCCTGCGGCGCGCGCGTGGGCGCGAGAGTCGAGGCGCGTGCGGTTCGCGGTCCCCGCGGCGTGGGCTCACGCAGCACGCCCATCAATGGACCTACGCTTCGTCGCGCTCGGCTGGATCCGGCTCAAGGCCGTCCGCGCCGACGCGGAGCGAACGCTCGCCGCCGTCTTGCACCAATTCAGCGAGGCGCGCCTCCGCGCCATCGAGCAGCGCGCGGCACGCGCGCAGGTGCTCCACGCCCTCCTTGTAGCGCGCGAGGGATTGCTCCAACGGCAACTCCTCGCCCTCCAGCGCCTCGACCACGCCCTCGAGTGCCGCCAGCCGCTCCTCGAACGTGAGCTCGGTCGCACCGTCGGTCTTCTTCTTCGCCGCCATGGCCGGAGGATAGCCCACCCGCCGCGAGGCACCCGAGGAATGTGGTGCGCGCCAGGGCGTTGCGCCGACCATGGACACCATGGCGGTCCCCCTCCTCGTTCTCGTTGTCGCGGGCTACGCGGCCGTCGCCACGGGCTACTTGGAGGCCCGCCGGCGCCGCGAGGCCACGCCCCGCTGGGCCCGCTGGGCCGGGCCCCTGACGGTCGCCGCGCACTTGGGCGGATTGCTGCTCCTGAGTTTGGCCACCGAGCGCAGCCCCTTCACGACGCTCGGCCAGTCGCTCTCGTTCCTCGCCTTCTCTCTGGGCACCCTGTACTTGGTCCTCGAAGCGACGAGTCGCGTGGCCACGCACGGCGGCGGGTTTTACGCCCTCGCGGCGGCGATCGCGGCTCTGAGCGTCCCGGGGCTCACCCAGGGGGAGCCACTCGCCTGGGCCGATGCGCCGCGCGATGTCGCGCGCAGCATGCACATCGGGCTCGCGCTGATGAGCACCGCGGCGATTCTCGCGGGCGGCTTGTTGGCGCTCGGCTACCTCGGGACCCATGCCCGCGTGAAACGCAAGCAATGGGATGGCGGTGCCCACGGACCATCGCTGGATGGATTCCAGCGCCTGCTCCGCCGCGCCTCGTTGCTTGGCGTCGCGCTGCTGGCACCGGCGTTCGGGCTCGGTCTGAGAGCGCATGCCGACACCGCGGGGCCGCTGGAAATCGTCGGACTCACCGGAACGATCGGGGTGTTGCTGGCCCTGCTCATCACGGCCTTCTGGATCTGGTGGCGGCGGCCGCGCTTCGGCCCCCTCGCCGCGTGGCTGAACATCGCTGCCGTACTGGCGCTGGTGCTGGGCTTCGGTGTGATCCATCCCCTCGTGCTCCGGGGGGGCCTGTGAGCGGCACCGTGTTCCATGTGGGCATCGACCACCACCTCGCGCCGCTCGACGTGCGCGAGCAAGTGGCCGTGGACGCCTCCGTCGCAGCACGCACCGCCGCGACGATCCACGCGGAAGGCTGGGCCACCGAGATCGCCCTGATCTCCACATGCAATCGCACGGAGCTCTACGTCGCGAGTCCCGAGAGCGACGGCGCGGATCTCGCCCTCGGCGCGTGGCTGCGCCACATGCCGGCGGCGCCGCCGCCCACGAGCGGCTGTTACCGGCGCACACGCGGCGCGGCGTCGGTCCAGCACCTGCTGCGCGTCGCGTGCGGCCTCGAGTCGGCGATCCTGGGCGAGACTGAGATTCAGGGCCAGGTGCGCTTAGCACACGAGCGTGCCCGCGCCGGTGGAACCCTGGGCCCCGTCCTCGATCGCCTATTCCAAGCCGCCCTTCGCATCGGCAAGCGTGCGCGGGACGAGACGAGTCTGAGTTCCGGTGGCGTCTCCCACGGCAATGCGGCGGCCGAGGTCGTGCGGCGGGTCTTTGACACACTCGAAGATCGACGCGTGCTTGTCGTGGGCGCCGGTCGGATTGCTGCGCAGGCCGCTCGCGCCGTGGCGGAGATCGGCGGAGGCACGTTCTTCGTCGCCAACCGCACGCGTGAACACGCTGAGGCCCTCGCGGCCACCCTGCCGCGGGCGCATGTGCGAGAACCCGACACACTGTCCGCGGAACTCGCCCAAGCCCATGTCGCGATCCTCGCCGCGGGCGGCGCGCCACTTACGGTGCAGGACGTGGAAATCGCGATGCGGCGACGGCGCGATCCGCTGCTGCTCGTGGATCTGGGCGTCCCGCGCTGTGTGGCGCCGGCAGCGGCCGCTGTACGCGGCGTATTCCTCTACGACCTCGAGGCGTTGGAGAGCATCGTCGCCGGGGCGCTGGCCGCCCGGCGCGAGGCCGTCCCGGCCGTCGAAGCCCTTGTGGGCGAAGAGGTGGAGGCCTACGAGCTCTGGATGCGCGGCCGGGGCGCCATGCCCGCGCTGCACTCGCTGCACGAGTGGGCTGAAGCCATCCGCGTGGCGGAGATGCAATGGTTGCCGGACGACCTGGATCCGGCAGCCCGCGAGGCCATGGAGCGCGTGACGCGACGACTCGTGCAGCGCCTGCTCGGCCGCGCGACCGCGCGCGTGGTGAAGGGAGCCGGAAGCCAGGATCCGAGCCTGCCCACCGTACGAGATCTGCAGAGTCTGTTCGGACTGGATGACGGAGGATCGCCGTGAGCCCGCTCTTCACCCGTGCTGTTCGCGGCGAGCCCGTCGAACGCTATCCCGTTTGGATGATGCGCCAGGCCGGACGCTACCTACCCGGCTACATGGCGGTGCGCAGCAAGACGCCCTTCCTCGAACTGTGCCGCTCGCCCGATCTGGCCGCGCAGGTATCGCTCGAGCCTATCGAGCGCTTCGACATGGATGCGGCGATCGTCTTCGCTGACATCCTCCTCACGGCCGACGCGATGGGCGTGCCCGTGGAGTTCCCCGCCCACGGGGGGCCCTCGTTCCCCCATCCCATCCGCACGCCAGCGGATGTGGAGCGGGTGCACGAGCCGGACGCCGCACGCACGCGCTGCGTCGCCGACACGATCCGCATCTTGCGCTCGACTCTGCCCGAGACCAAGGCCGTGATCGGGTTCTCGGCGGCACCGTTCACTCTCTGCGCCTACATGATCGAGGGCGGGAGCAGCCGCGACTTCATCCACACGCGGCGCTTCGCGCACGAGCATCCTGACGCCTTCGAAGAACTGATGCAGGTCTCGGCCGACGCGCTGATTCCGTATCTCCAAGAACAGATCGCAGCCGGCGCCGACGTCCTGCAGCTGTTCGACACTTGGGGCGCAGTCCTGCCACCGGCCCTGTATCGGCGCTGGGTGATTCCGATGACGCAGCACGTCATCGAGGGCCTCGGGCGCGGCCGCCCCCCCGTCATCTACTTCCCCGGCATCGGCAGCGAAGCGCGACTTGAGCAGGCGGTCGAAACTGGCGCCGAAGCGTTGTCCCTCGACTGGCAGACCGATCTCGCCGCTGCCTACGCGCGCGTCGGCAACGAGGTCCGCTTGCAAGGCAACCTGGATCCGAGCCTGTTGCTCACGACGCCCAAGCTCATCCGCGCGGCCACGACCGCGATGCTGAAGGCTGTGCCCGCCGGTCACGCGCACCTCGCCAACCTCGGGCACGGAATCCACAAGGACACGCCGCCGGAGAACGCAGCGGCCTTCATCGAGACGGTCCAAGCGTTCCGACCCGCCGCGGGCGCACTCGCGTGAGCGAGCCGCTCGACCTGCTGGTGGTCGGCGCGGGCATGGCGGGACTCTGCCACGGCGTCCACGCCCAGCTGGCGGGCGCTCGCGTGCGTGTCATCGAGGCCGGACCGCGGGCAGGCGGGGTCATCCGGACGCTGCAGACGGATGGCTTCCGCCACGAGCAGGCGGCCACGAGCATCCCGTCTACCGCCACGTCGCTGTGTGCGCTGCTGAACCGCCTCGGTGCGGGCGACGTGCTCGTGCCCGCGGCGGCGGGTACGCAATCCCAGTACCTGCTGGGTCGCGCCGGACTCACGCGCGTACCTCGCTCCCTCCGCGAGATCCTTCGCGGTCAACTGCTACCGCCCGCAGCAACAGTGCGTGCCCTCGCTGAGCTCGCGCGCGGACCGCGCGCTGGAGCACGCCGCGAGACGCTGCACGCGTTCGTGCGCCGCCGATTCGGCCGCGCGGTCGCTGAGCGGTTCCTCAGACCGTTCACGAACGGCATCTACGGCGCGGCTCCGGAGCGCCTCGGCGCAGCGGACGCCTTCCCGCGCCTCGCCGCGCTGGAGCGCCGACGCGGCGGCGTGCTGCGCGGCCTACTCGCCCGCCGCCAAACCGACCCGCGCGTCGTGTACCTCCCCCGCGGCGGGATGCAGGTCGTGCCCGCTACGCTCGCGAACGCGTTGGGCACGGATCTGTCGCTCAACACGCGCGTCGTCGGCCTCGAGGCGCGCCAGGGAAGTCGCCTGGCCTACGCCCGCCTGGACGATGGCTCGCGCGCCTACGCGCAGCGCATCGTGTTGGCCGTTCCGGCGCCGGCCCAGGCCGCGCTGCTGGAGTCCGTCGCGCCGCACGCCGCCGACGTGCTGCAGGCCGTCCGGTTTGCGCCGATCGCCGTCGTCGCCGTCGGCTACCGCCGCGACGCAGGGCCTGCCGTGCCCGCGGGGTTCGGCTTCTTGCGCGGCGCGGGGAGCCGCGCGCGCATCTTGGGCGCGACGTTCCTCAGCCGGCTCGCACCCGACACGGCACCGCCGGACAGCGAGCTCGTCACCGCCTACGTCGGTGGGAGCGAGGATCCGGACGCACTCGCCTTGGACGACCGCGCCTTGCGCGAGGTCGTGCTACGCGACCTCGCCGTGGCTTTGGGGGGAGCGATCGCGCCGAGCCTGGTGCACATCACGCGCTGGCCAGCAGCGATCCCGATCTTCGCCCCCGGCCATCGGGGGCGGATGGCGGCACTCGCCGCGTCGGTGGCGCCGGCGGGGCTGGTGCTCTCAGGGTCGCATGTAGCCGGGGTCAGCCTTGAGGACTGCTGCCGACCCGCGGCACCCCTCGGAACGTCGCTGCCCGCCGGCCTGCGCCGCGCCTAAGCCGGGTTTGGGCCAGCTGGGTGCGCGAGTCAGACGCGCAAAAGTGCGCAAGCGCCATAGAAGCGCGCTGAGACGCGCATCACAGGGCGTGCTCGGGCCGTGCGATGGTCGATGCGCAGGACCTCACCCTCAGGGGTGACGCCGTACAGCGTGCGGCCGTCCCAAATGAGACCCCACACATCAGCGAAGTTGCGCGCGCGGTCCGGGCGGTCCTTCTTCGCATCACCTTTGGACTCGGCGCCTTGCGCGTCGCCCGTGGTGGGTGCGGGCACGTAGCGGATCCGACCGACGTCCGTAGCGCGCCAGGTCTTCATGTCAATGCGTACGAGATGGCACGCGCTGCCGCCACCGTTCACCGTCGCAACGAGCGCTTTGCCGACCCACGCCAAATCACCGTCGCTCCCCCAGCTCCCGCCGAGGCTACCCAAGCGTTGCGCGGCGCCTGTCTTCAAGTTCACTTGGAATAGATCGCCGTATTCCAGAGCGAACAGCCGCCCCTCGTCGTCGAATGCCAACGCGTTGAATGAGCCGAAGCCGCCGGAACGCAGGGGACCCACGAGCGTCGAGTTCTCAGGGCGCCGCTGGTCGATCTTGTAGAGGTGCGAGTATGAGATGCCGTACAGCCCCGTGCAGATCCGACAGCGCGAGATCCGTGAGCATGACGGTGGTGTTGCGCGCCCCCACCGTGACTTGCACGGTTCCCATGCGCTCGACCCGGTCCTCGTCGGGCAGGATGCGGTACAGCCCGCCGGACTCGTCAGTCGCATAGCCGTTCGCCTGCGCCGCGCCCGCCCCGAGCACGAGGACGGCCGCCACGACGAGCGTGCGTATTGAGAGTTGCGGCCCGACTCCGAGCATGTCAGCTCCAGTCCCCGCCTGCCGGGGGCAGCCCGAGCGTACTCGTACGCGGGGGGTGAGGCGGTGGGCAGGCGTTCAGCTGTGTCGCCGAGCACGTACGGCTCGCCGGCTGCGGGCCCTGGACTTGCCGTCTTCGGGCTCGAGTGAAATGACC
>JAQBWE010000164.1 GCA_027625315.1 Planctomycetota bacterium | reverse complement strand
TCCTGGCCGCCGAGCTCGGCGCCTTCCAGACGGAGCGCTCCGCGTGGTAGGCGCGGCCTGAGACGGCCGCCCTCGACGAGGTTGCCTACGCCGCGGCCTACCAGGACTTGGTCGATCGACACACAGCCGTCGTGCGACGCCGCGTCACGGGTCCCCAAGCCGACGCGGTGATCCGACGATTCGTGTTCGATGGCCGCATCGTCCCCGTCCCCGCGAAGTAGCAGAACCGGCGGCCACGCGGCTCTCGACTTGCCTGCGCGGGTGCGGCGGGGCGAGACTGCCCGCATGACGACCACCCTGTGCGCCGCGCTGTTCCTCGCCGTTCTGCTCGTACTGCCTGCGCTTGGCGCCGCGAAAGAGGACGCGGTACCCGCCGCGGGCGAACGCCTAACCGAGGCCCAAGTGGCGCGCTTTGCGCGCGTCGCACTCGCCGGGATCACGCGCGAGTACCCCAACAAGCCCGGGCAGGTCCTCGTGGGTCCGGACTCCCTGCAGAGCCCGCGCGCATTGCATCCCGCCTTCTACGGCTGCTTCGATTGGCACTCGGCCGTGCACGGGCACTGGATGCTCGTGCGCTTGTTGCGGCTCTATCCCGAGTGGAAGGACGGCCGCGCTGAGGTGATGGCCGCGGTCGGTGCCAACCTCACGGCGGAGCACCTCCGAACGGAGGCGGCCTACTTCGATCAGCCGTTTGCCAGCGCGTTCGAGCGCACCTACGGCTGGGCGTGGCTCCTGCGCCTCGCCCAGGAACTCCGCTCGTGGGAGGCGGAGCCGGGCCGCGCGTGGGCGCAGAACCTGCGGCCTCTCGAGGCGCGCCTCGTGGCACTGGCGAAGGCGTATCTCCCGAAGCTGCGTATGCCAATCCGCTCGGGCCAGCACACCGACTCGGCGTTCGCGCTCGCCCTGTTTCTCGACTATGCACGCGCGACCGGAGACGACGCGCTCGCGGCGCTGTGCGTGGAACGCGCGCGCACGTGGTACGGCCGCGATGTCGACTACCCCATCGCCTATGAGCCCTCGGGGCACGACTTTTTCTCGGCCGGCTTGAACGCGGCCGATCTCATGCGCCGCGTGCTGGAGCCGGCCGCGTATCGAACATGGCTCGCGGCGTACCTCCCGGGGCTGGCCACCGGGAACTTGAGTTCATGGGCGGAGCCCGCGACGGTGGAAGACGTCACGGATGGCCACCTCGTGCACCTCGCGGGCCTAAACCTCACGCGCGCGTGGACGCTGCGTGGCATCGCGTCGGTCGTGCCAGAGAAAGACCCGGCACGCGCGCGCCTGGATGCGCTCGTGCGTTCGCATACGGTGGGTGGACTGGCCTACGTGTTCAGCGGCGACTACGCCGGAGAACACTGGCTGGCATCCTTCGCCATCTACTTGCTCACCGATGCGGGCTTGACCCGCTAGAGTCCTGCACCAGAGGTAAGCGTTCACCCCTATTCGAAGGGACGAGACCGAATCCATCGGCAGGGACGCAACCGGAGGCAGGATCAGGGTTCGCTCGAACGGGATCGGGTTTCTGGGGCGACGGTAGCGCGCCGCCATCCGCGACCTTCGCCGCCGGCGGACGTGCGAAGCACGTCCCGAGGGCTGAGCCAGCGATAGCCCGAGAGGCGGGGCGTAGTCCTTTACTCGAGGAGCGGATGGCGGTGCGGGACCGAGCATCCAGGAAGCCGCACGTCCGCTCGGCACGGGAGGTGAACGCCTACCTCACCTCACTAGCACTCGGGCAAGTGGACGCCGATCGCGAGCCCGCCCTCGCCGGTTTCCTTGTACTCGCGCCGCATGTCCAAGCCGGTGCGCTTCATCACCTGGATCACGCGGTCGAAACTGATCAGATGACCCGTGCCTGCGCCGAGCGCCAGCTGGGCTGCGCTCCACGCCTTCGCCACCCCCATCGCGTTGCGCTCGATGCAGGGCGCCTGCACGAGGCCCTTCAGCGGATCGCACGTGAGTCCGAGGTTGTGCTCCATGCCAATCTCAGCGGCGTACTCGACCTCGTCCGGATCGCCGCCCAGGATCTCGCACAGCGCGGCGGCCGCCATCGCGGTGGCACTGCCGACCTCGCCCTGGCACCCGACCTCCGCACCGCTGATGCTGGCGTGGTGCTTGATCAACGCGCCGAACGCACCTGCCGTCGCGAGCGCTCGGTGGATCGCCTCGCGGTCCAGAGCGAGTCGATCGGCGGCCTCCGCCAGCACCCCGGGTAGCACGCCCGCGGCGCCGTTCGTGGGCGCGGTGACCACGCGACCGCCGTCGGCGTTCTCCTCGTTGACGGCAAATGCATACGCCTGCGCGCGCGCGATGTGGACGTAGCCCGCCTCAACCTTGCCGCCATCAACGCGGGCGAGGAGTCCACCGGCGCGGCGTCGCAGGCCCAGGCCGCCGGGCAGCGCGCCGCTTGCGGCCAGCCCCCGGCGGATACAGGCCCGCATGGCCTCCCACACGCGGTCGAGGCCCGCGGCACTGCCGCCCTCCGGTCCATCCCAGGCCCGCTCATTCTCGATGACGAGCGCACCGATCGACAACCCCGCGGCCTTCGCCGCCGCGACCAAGGAGTCGCCGTCATGCCAGGGATGGCGCGGCGGCGCCCGGCTGACGTCGGTGGGATCGCCACCTGAGCCATCCCCGCGAGCCACGAAGCCACCGCCCAGGGAACACCACGTCTCCTCGAGCAGCACCGCATCGCCGGCATCGAACGCGCGGCAGATCATCGTGTTGGGGTGCGGCAGCTTGCGACCGCGGTACGCGCGGTAGGGCAAGAAGTGCACATCCGCCGGCCGCAGCGCCAGCGTGTGTTCACCCCAAGCGATCTCCGGCGACACCGCGAGCCGCGCCGGTAGCGCCAGCAGCTCGTCCACGTCGCACGTGTCGGGATGCCAACCGAGCAGACCAGCGAGCACTGCACGATCGGTACCGTGGCCTCGACCTGTGGCGCTCAGGCTGCCGAGTAGCTCGACCTCAAGGCGCACAGGAACGAGGCCCGCCGCGAGCACGGTCTCGCGAAACAACCGGGCGGCCCGCATGGGCCCCACGGTGTGGCTGGAACTCGGCCCCGGCCCGATCCGGTACAGCTCGAGCAGGCGCGTCGTGATCGGATCGGTCACAGGCCGGCTACGAGATGAAGCGGATCGTGAACGGGTAGCGGTAGGGCTTGCCTTCGTTGGCCTTGATCGAGGCCAGGATGACCATCACGAGCGCCCAGATGCCCACGGCGATCAACAGGAGGATGCCGATGAGCACGATGATGAGTACAGCACTCACGATCATGTAGAGGAACACGCTGATCTGGAAGTTCAGCGACTCCTTGGCCTCCTGTTTCACGAACTCCGACTCGTCCTTCTTCACGAAGTACACGACCATGGGGCCAATGATGTTTCCGAGCGGCACGACGTAGCCCGACAGGGCCAGCAGATGCGCCAGCATGCCCCAGGTGCGCTCGTCCTTCGTGAGGCCGGGCTGCGCCGCGCCTGCTTCGCCTTCGAGTTCAATGTTCATGCGATCCTCCGTGACCGCGAGGATACGACACACCCGGCTGCGGGGCGGATATCGTGGGGCCGTGCTTCGCCGCGCCTCACTTTTTGCCCTGTGCCTCGTCGCCGCCGCGTGTGGCCGACGCGGCCCCGGCACGCCCGTCCTCCCCCTCGGGCCCGAGCACTATGTCATTGCCCCCGACGACGTACCCGCGGCCGGCCAGCACATCCGCTACGCGGCGCCCGCCCCTGGCCGGGCAGGGGGTTTGGACATCGCGGTCACCCGCTACACCGCAGCGGCTGGCGGCCCGGACGTCCTGCTCTTCGGGGTTGTGCACATCGCCGACGCGCCGTACTTCGAGGCCGTGCGCGCCGAGCTCGACACCTACGGCACGGTCCTCTACGAGGGCGTGAAGCCCGAGCATCAGGACAACGAGGCCTGGCAGCGTTCCTTCACGGAGCAGGGCGGCGAGGCGGCGGCCATGCAGCGCACCCTGGCCGGGTGGTTCGGCTTCGCCTATCAGCTCGACGCCATTGACTACACACGTCCGCACTTCGTGCACGCCGACATGACCATGGAGGCCTTCCTTGCAGCGGGTGGCGCCGACTTCTTGCCGCAACTGAAGCAGCCCGAGCCGAGCGCCCACGGCGCGGACGCGCCAGTCGGATCGGACGACACGGACGAGACGGAAGGCGACCCGGAAGCAGCTGTCGAGAGCGCTCCGGCGGAGCCGGGTGGCTTGTCACCGGCCGTGCGCAAGACGTGGGAGATCGCCAAGGGCTGGGGCGACATGGCGCTCTCGCGCCCGGGTCCCCTGCGCTCAGGCGCCCGGCGGATGTTCGCCGAGACTCTCGGCGGCACGGATCTGGGCCACGCACTCGCGATGCGCCCGGGCTTCTCGGAGCTGATCCTGATTCGGCGCAACGAGGTGGTCATCGAGCATCTCAAGGCGGCCCTGCCGAGCCGTCCGGGCCCGCTGGCGATCTTCTACGGCGCAGCGCACATGCCGGACCTCGAGGAGCGCTTGACGACGGAGCTCGGCTACGCGCGCGCGGACGCGCACTGGCTACGTGCGTGGGCCATTCGGCCGCCGCTGCGCTAAGCCCCGGTTCGGAAGCGGCTACGAGCTAGACGACCCGTCGTAGACGCCGCCGGTGATCTCCAAGAACCGGGTCTCGAGGCTGGCGCCCTCATTCAGGCTGCGCGGCACGAGATCGTGGGTGCCGATGAGGATCTTGTTGATCGTCTTCAGCACGCCGTTCTTGTCGTCCGGCGAGGCGAGGTCGAGCGTCAGATTGAACTCCTCAGGACTCGTGCGCTCAAGCAGCGACACCTCGGGAATCGCCCGCAGTTCGGCGGCGGCGGCGTCCGTGAGGGGCGAGCCCAGCGTGATGCGCACGAGGAACCCCTTGGAGGTGAGGTTCTCCATCGAGTCGCACACCTCGAGCCGACCCTCGTGCAGGATGGCGGCGTGATCGCAGAGGTCCTGGATCTCGCGCAGGTTGTGGCTGCTCAGCACCACGGTGCGCGACCCGCGCATCTGGCGCACGAGGTTGCGCACCATGCGCGCGTTCTCCGGGTCGAGCCCGGCCGTCGGCTCGTCGAGCAGGAGCAGCTCCGGCGAACCCAAGAACGCCTGACACAGCGCCACGCGCTTCATCATGCCGTGGCTCAGCGCGCGGGCGTTGCGCTTGGCCGACTCGCCCAAGCCGACGAGCTCCAGCGCCTGCATGGCCCGCACCTCAGCCTCGTCACGTGCAAAGCCGTTGAGCCGCGCGAACATCACCAGCTGCTCGATGACGGGGATGCCGCCCTGGAACGCGGCGTCCTGCGGCAACATCGTGAAGCGGCCGTGCAGGCGGGACACCTCGCGCGAATCAACGCCCAGTAATTCAATGGTGCCGGCGCTCGCGCGCAGGAAGCCGGCTGCGATGGAAAACAGCGTCGTCTTGCCCGCCCCGTTGGGGCCCAGCAGGCCGAACAGCGAGCCGGCCGGGACCTCGAAGCTCACATCTTCGAGCGCGGCGACGCGCCCGAAGTTCTTCCTGAGCCCATCAATGACTAGCGCGGCGCTCATCTAGAGATCCCTCCGGTGAAAGTGCATGAGCCCGAGCGCGCCGAAGAGCGCGGTAAAGCCAAGCATCACGGCGCAGGCCAGCAGTCGGATTCCGATGTCGCCAGAGAGCAGTTCGTACTTCCAGCCCCACGGCGTGAGCCGCTCCATCCACGCGAGGTCCATGTCACTGACCCCATCCGCGATCTTGATGAACACGATGGGAACGCCGATGGCCACGAGGCACATCGCCAACGCGGCGAACGCCGAATCAAACATCGCCGACACCCAGCCACAGAGCGCGATGTAGGGCAGTGAGAGCAGAACGAGCGCCAAGCAGGCTGTCACGGAGGAGCCCAACACGTCGCCGAAACTGTAGAGCCTGAGCTTGAGTCCCACGTACAGCGCAACCATTACGATCAACAGCAGGAGGCTACCGAGCGAGAACAACGTGCTGCCGATGGCGCGGCCCACGTAGATGTTGGCGCGCTCCGTCCGCAGGAGCAGGTACCGCAGCCCGCGGCTGCCGATGTCGCCTGCGGTTTGATTGAAGGACGAAAGGGCGGTCAGAAACGGGAAGCACACGAGCAGCAGCAGCCAGATGACGCTCAGTAGAGCGGGCTGCTCCCCCAGCAGGTACTCCACCTCACTCTGGTCCTGCCCCGTGAGCCACTCCACCATGTTGACGATCTGCTCGGACTGCGCGATCCGCCCGATCTCATCGATCGCCTCGTCTTCGGTGTGACCCAACTCCGGCGCGCCTGCGATCACGTTCTCGACCGGGGTAATGAACACCTGCGCGACCGTGAGCCCGGTCACGAGCGCGAGGAGCACCGCCACGAGCCCGCCGCCGGTGCGCAGCGAAAACCGCATCCAGTAGCTGCCTACGATGCGCACGTGGCGCGGGTTGAATCCGTCGAGCATGGGCTGTCTCCACCGCGACCCTGCGGCGCGGGGACCGGGGCTAGTTGACGAGGTCGTCCTTGAACATCAAGTTCAGCATGAGCAGCGTCAGCGCGGGGTAGACGATGTCAATCAGCAGCGAGAAGTCAAAGCGCCCGAAGCCGGCGTAGGTGAAGTAGAAGGCGAGTGCGAGGAGCGCGTACGCCGTGCCCACCGTGCGGCCGAGAAAGCGCTTCTGTTGGAGGTACCCGATGCCCGCCATCAGGAGCAGCACGGCGAGGATGCTGCTCGCGGCCGCGCTGGCCCAGATCCACTCCATGCCCCCGGCGTCCTCGATCGCCTGGCGCATGTTGTTTCCGTCCTCAGTGCTCCCCTCATCGACCTTGTCAATGAACACCGCAAGGAAGACCGCGCCCAACGCGCTCAGCAGCTCGAAGGCGCAGAAGATGAAGTTGATCACAGCCAGGGCGGTGAGGCCGCCGGGGCGCTTGGCTTCGGACATCGGGTGGCCTCCCGCGCAGCGGGCAGGGCGGGAGTGCCCTTTCCGCGCCCTCGCGTCGGGGGAGGATAGGCAGCCCCCGAGGGCAGGTCAAACGACCCGCGCGGTGACCGCACGAAGCTGAGCGGCTGGCGGTCCAAAAGTCCGGTCTCACGGTCCCAACGCGGGCTCTCATGCGTACCTGGAGTGGGCCCACGATGTCCCGCCCAGAAACCCCGGTGTCCCGCCCAGAAAGATGTCCCGCCCAGAAAGGGGAGAGCGAATCCAGGCAGAGCCCGGTCCCGGCAGGGAGCGAGCTGCCGAGCCCGCGGGGGTGGGGCTCGTCGTGCGCCTGCGTCGGCGCGACGAAGAGGCGTGGGCACAGCTCTACCGCGAGCA
>JAQBWE010000163.1 GCA_027625315.1 Planctomycetota bacterium | reverse complement strand
GTGTTGTTTCCCGGCGCTGCCCAGCCTCGGCCCGCCACGGCCGCCGTCTTGCGTGCGGCCGGCGTGGAGGTGCGGCACGTCGTGACCTACGCCACCGAGCCGCGCCCCGCGTTCGATCAGGAGGTGGCCGACGCCCCGACGCCGCGCGTGATTGTCGTGGGGAGTCCGCGGGCCGCGGCCGCGCTGGCCCGCGCGCTGGAGTCGGCCGGTCGGGTCCTGCCCGCCGACGTCGCCTTCGTCGCGCCCGGCGCCACTACCGCCGAAGACGTCGCGCGCCGATTCGGCGGCTACGGTGCCCACACGACGAGCATGGGCGGCGCGGCCTTGGAGACGGCCGTGCGCGCGCTGCTGGAGGAGGACGAGCGGGCATGAGTCAACGCGAGGGAGTCGGTCCGCGCAGTCGCGCCCTAAACGAGATCAGTGCCGGTTTGTTCCCTGGGGGCGTGTCCAGCCCCGTCCGCGCGTTCGGCGGTGTGGGGGGCAAGCCGCCGGTGATTCGGCGGGCCCAAGGCGCGCTCCTCTTCGACGTGGACGGGCGCGAGTACGTGGATCTTGTGGGCGCGTGGGGCCCGATGATCCTTGGGCACGGACACCCGGCCGTCGAGCGCGCCGTCGTGGCGCGCGTGCGCCGCGGGATCATGACGGGCACACCCTCGCCCGATGAGCCGCGCCTCGCGCGGCTCATCACGCGCTTGATGCCGGCCGTGGAGCGCATGCGCTTCGTCGTGTCCGGCACCGAAGCCTGCATGTCGGCGCTGCGCTTGGCGCGCGCGGCCACGGGCCGCACGAAGCTCATCAAGTTCGCGGGGTGCTATCACGGCCACGCCGATGCGTTCCTCGCGAGTGCCGGCTCCGGCGCGCTCACCTTCGGCACACCCGACAGTCCCGGCGTGCCGCCGGAGGTCGTCGCGGCCACGCTTGTCGCGCCTTACAACGATCTGGGCGCCGTCGAAGCGCTCCTCGCGGCGCACCCCGGCGAGGTCGCGGCCGTCTTCGTGGAACCGATCGCGGGCAACATGGGGTTCGTACCGCCCGAGCCCGGGTTCCTCGCGGGCTTGCGCAGCGCGTGCACGCGCCATGGCGCGCTCCTCGTGTTCGACGAGGTCATGACGGGCTTTCGCGTTCATCTCGGTGGCGCGCAGGCGCTGTACGGCATCACGCCTGATCTCACCACGTTCGGGAAGATCATCGGCGGCGGGCTCCCGGTCGGGGCGTACGGCGGGCGCGCCGATCTCATGGCGCGCGTCGCACCCGAGGGGCCGGTGTATCAGGCGGGCACGCTCGCGGGCAATCCCGTGGCGATGACCGCGGGGCACCGCACGCTGCGCGTGCTCGCGCGTCCCGGCGTGTTCGAGCGCATCGCGGCCTGCACCAGCGAGCTGGCAGCAGGATTGGCGGCCGATGGCCGTGACGCCGGAGTGCCGATCGTTGCGACGAGCATCGGCGCGATGCTCGGCCTGTGGTTCGCCGCCGCCGCCCCGACGAATCTCGTCGAGGCGCAGGCCACCGATCTGGCGCGCTTTCGCCGGTATCACGGCGCCATGTTGGCGCGCGGGGTCCATCTGCCGCCGTCGCCGTTCGAGGCGTGGTTCGTGTCGCTCGCGCACGATGCACCGATCATCGAGCGCATTCGTTCCGCGCACCGCGAAGCACTGCGCGCGAGCTGAATCCCGGTCGCGCCGACCTTCGTCCTTGCGCGCGAGGTGCGATTCGGGGCAGGCTCTCCCCAAGTCACCCACGAGGAGTCTGTCCCATGTCCAAGGCGTACAAGAAGATCGAGATCGTCGGCATATCCAAGGAGTCGCTCTCCGACGCCATCAACGTGGCGATCGAGCGGGCCGCGGACACACTGCACGGACTCTCGTGGTTCGAGGTCGGCGAGTTGCGCGGGCGCATCGACGAGGGCAGGGTCGCGGAGTACCAGGCCACCGTGAAGGTCGGCTTCCGCCTGGACTAGCCGGGCTGTTTCATGAAGCGCGCGCCGTGACCCCGCGGCAGGTCGCACGCCGTACACTGTTGGGCATGCGGATGCGGATCGCCCTGGTTGCTCTGGCCGCGCTCGCCTTGGTCCTGAGCCCCGGCTGCGGTGAGCCCGACGTCGCCCCGGCGAGCGGACTGCGCGACGTGCCCCTGCCGTTGGCCGGGGAGCGCCCGGCGCAGGTCGTCGGCGCAGCGCCCTTCGCACGCTTCTCGCTTCTGACGACGGGCGAGGGCTTTCCTCGATCGGCCAGCGAGGATGAGGCTGGCGGGATCGCGGCGGCGGCCGTTGCCGCCGTCAACGCGGCCGAGGCTGAGGCCAGCGCGGATCTGGGCGCGCGGCGCATCCGCAGTGCCTCCGCCGCCTTCTTGCGAGCTGCGGCCGTGGCCCGGACCGCTGCGTGGCCACGGCGCGAGGAGGGCTGCCTGCTGCGGGCGCTGCGCTGCTTCGAGCTCGTCTACGAGCCCGTGGAGATGCTGCACGTCGTGAGTGCGATCATGGCGCTGCGTGAGGCTCGCGCGGACGGTCTGGCCGTCGCGCGCTCGCGCGCGGACCTCGGCGCCCTCTACGGGAGCCTCGCCAACTACGACCGCGCGCTCGATCACCTCGACGCGGCGGCGAGTGCGTTCGCGCGCTACGGCATGGTGCGCCTGCAGGCGCACGCCCTGGTCGCGATGGGTCTCGTCGGCCTGCGGCGCGCCGATTATGGTCCTGCCGTCGAGCATCTCGAGCACGCGCGCACCCTCCTCGCCGCCTCGTCGGATGCGCGCCGCAAGGCGCAGGCTACGAATGTGCTGGCCACCGTGTATGCGCATCTGGGCGACTCCGATCGCGCCCGGGCGCTGTACGACGAGGCGCTTGGGCAGTTAGGCAGCGAGAGCTCGGTCGAGCGGGCCGAGGTGCTTGGCAACCTCGCGGGCCTGCACTTTCATCTGGGCGCGGACGAAGAGGCCCTGGAGCGCTTCGAGCAGGCCCTGGCAATGTTCGAGACCCACGAGGACGCGCGCGGAACGGCCGGGGCGCTGTTTGGCCTCGGGCGCGTCCGCAAGCTGCAAGGCGGTTACCACACGGCGCTCGAGATGTATGAGCGGGCGCTCGCGCTCCAAGCCGACGACACGGCGGCTGCGGCCCGCACGCGCTGCGCCATCGCGGAGACGAACCTCGCGCTCGGCCATGCCGACGAGGCACTGCTCGGTGTTGAAGCCGCGCTGGATGCGGCTCGCGGCGCCATGCCCGTGGAGCGCGTGGAGCTCATGGTGGTCGCCTCGCTTGCGCGACTCGAGCGCGGTGAACACGGTGCGGCCGTCGAGGGCATTCGCGCCGCGCTCGATCTGTTGGCGGAGGTCAGTGCGGGCCTGGCCGACGAACACGTCGTGGGTCTCCGAGAACACCGAGGCTGGATCTTCGACGCGGGCATTGCCGTGGCGCTGCGCACCGGCCGCGTGGACCTAGCCGCTGAGTTCCTCGAGCACGGACGTGCGGGCGCCCTGCTTGAGGCCATGGGGGCGCGGGGGGCGCTGCGCGGCGTCGCACCCGAGCTGCGTGAGGTGCAGACCCTGGCGGCCCACCGGGTCGCGCAGGCGCACCGCGCCTACCAAGAGGCACGGGCGGCGCGGCAGATCCAGGATCTGCGGGCCGCGGTAAGCGAGCTCGATGCCGCGCGCGCTGCCCACCGGTTGAGCATGCAGAACCTTCAGCGGGCCGCGAAGCGTGCGGCAAGTGTGTTCCACCCCGTCCCGGACTCGCTGGAGGCCATCCGAGGTGCACTGCGCGCGGGCGAGGCATTGATCCTCTACGCGCTGCTGCCCTTGCAGGCGTACGCCCTCGTGGTGTCGCCCGGGACCGAAGCGCGCATCGTGTGGCTCGGCAACACCGCGGATTTGCGGACCGCGTGCGAGGGCCTGCGCGTGGACGCGCCGGTCGACGATCCACAGAGCGTGAGCGTCATGGACCGTCTAGATGCCTTGCGTGTCCGGGTCGTTGACGCCTTGAAGCTACCGGCCGATACGCGCAGGCTCCTGCTCTGTCCCGACGGGTCCCTGTGCTACGTGCCCTTCCCGTTGTTGCTGCGCGACGCGACCTTTGATGTCGCCTGCCTACCCTCAGGGACGACCCTGCGTCTGCTGGCCCAGGAGCGCGCGCGGACCGGGGTGGGCGTCCTGGCTCTGGGCGATCCGGACTACCGCATCGAGCACCAGGGGCGCAGCCTGCAGGTCTACGCCGAGGGCGTGCCGCTGGAGCCGCTACCCGCCACCCGCGCTGAGGTCATGGCGATCACAACGACCCGGGACCTGCGCCTCCTCGGGGCGTACGCCACGGTCGGGGGGTTGGCGGAGGCGGCGCGCACACGCCCTCGTTGGAGCGTGATCCACCTCGCGTGCCACGGCCTGATCGATCCCCGCACGCCGACGCTCTCGTCCCTCGCCCTGACCCCGGACGCCGGCGACGACGGGTTCCTCACCGCGCTCGAGGTCTACGGGATGAGCCTGCCCGCCGACCTCGTCGTCCTGTCCGGCTGCAACACGGGCCGCGGCCGCTTCCTGCGGGGCGAGGGGCTCGTCGGCCTCATGCGAGCGTTCATGTGCGCTGGGGCGCCGCGCGTCCTCGTGAGCCTCTGGAAGGTGGACGACGAGGCCACGCGCGCCCTCATGGTCGCTTTCCACCGTGCGTGGCAAGGCGGCGGCGTCAGCCCGGCCGAGGCGCTGAGGCGCGCCCAGGCCGAGGTGCGCGCCCAGCCGCGCTGGGCTCATCCGCGCTACTGGGGGGCTTGGGTTCTGTGGGGCCTCGCCGACTGAGCTGGGCGCTAGCCCGGATGTTTCATGAACACAGGTTGAATCGCGCGGTCCGCGCGGGTCTTGGCGCCCGATCTCCTTGCCGTCGCTCGTCGGAGATGGGTTCAGCATCGACGCCTCGCGACGGCGTCGACCTCGGGCGCCAATCCTCCGCGAGGACAGGCTGTGTATCTCAGCGTTTCGCTCGGCCGACCATCCGAGGCCTAGGAATCGGGCTCTCCCGGCCGCACGCCGCGCGCTTCATGAAACATCCGGGCTAGGAGCCGACCCGCGGGGTGTAAAACGCGCCTGCAGGGGCCGGGCCGCGACTGGGTCCAGGGAAGCGCCCTCTCACAAGTGGAAACAAGATTTCCATCGGCGCGCTGACCCGATTGTGGGACCAAAGTCATAAGTGCCATCATTGCAGTCGGTTGCGGCCCGGATGGCACCGCAGTCAGCACGCTGGCACGATCTTTGTTATGAAGGCTCTTGGATGCGCGGTTTCCAGCGCGTCTTACGTGATTCCCGCCGGCTGGGATGTGCCTGGACCAGCCGGCTCCTCGGAGGACTCCGAGGACACGCACGGGAGAACAGGCGCGGGGCTTCGTTCCGGAGCGGATCCGAGAAGGATCCTGAAGGATCGATCGGGCGAGGAGATTTCTTATGAGGCAGGCGAAGAGTCGATGGGTGGGCGCAATGGCGCTCGCACTCGCGCTGGTATGCGCGGGCTGTGGTTCGTCGGAGGAGCAGGGCGCGGTCTTGACCGTGACGAGTGTTCCCCAGGCGGAGGTGTTCGTGGACGGCGTGGGCCAGGGCGACGGCGTCGCCGGCATTCGGCTCGCCCCCGGCGAGCACGCGCTGGAGTTTCGCCGCGAGCACTTTGTCACCCATGCGGAGACCGTACGCGTCGCCGCCGGCGAGGCACTTCAGCGCGAGGTGACTCTGGCCGCCGAAGATCCGTCGAACCCCGAGGTGATCGCGGCCCTGGCCGCGGCTGAGGGCGTGGACATGGCGCCGTTCGTTGCGCCTGAGGTGCATCGCGGTAGCCGCGGCGCACGCGACCCCGCCATCCTCCTCTGGCCCGCCAAGGAGGTCCGCAAGGAGGGCCTCGTCAACTTCGCGATCGAGGCCGACGAGACCTACGAGGGCGACGCCACGATCGAGTTCCGTCAGGGCCGCACCATTCTCTGGCGCGCCGCCTTCCGTCCGGAGAGCGTGACGACGATCCGGCCGCTGCCGGCTGAGGTACTTGAGCACGCGCAGGTCAGTCGTTCGATTACCTGGGGCCTCTACTTCGAAGACAGCCGCCGCCCGATCACGACGACCTTCAAGATCGTCCAGCGTCCGAACGCGGACCGTCAACTCGCCCGCATCGCGGAGAGCCGTCACATGCAGCGGCAGCCCGAGATTACGCGTGAGATCATGGCGGCCACGGTGCTCGAGAACAATCGCCTCTACACCGAGGCACTCGTCTCGAACCTGACCATTGCTGCGAACCACCCGAACTCCACGCAGCCCTATCGTGGCATCCTGACCACGCTGCGGCGTTTGGACGCCGAGAACTCTGAGCTGTATGCGTTCGTCGTGCCCCATGTGGGCGGCAAGGGCGGGCGCGCTGGTATCGATCGTCCCTCCACTGGCGCGCGCGCTGGCGGGATGGACCTCGGTATCGCGGCTTGGTCGCCGATCCAGCAGGGTGGCGTACCTTCGGTCGTCGCCGATGCGGGCTCGCAGGGCGCGAAGCCCATCGGTCCCGGTGGGGCAGGCGTAACGCCGACAGGCGGCGCGACGGGCGAGACCCCGGCTACACCGAGCACTGAGCCGACAAGCGAGAACGGCGGGGTGTCCGCGGGTAGCGCCGATGAAAGCGCAGCGCGCGAGATGCGTGCGGCGATTGCGGCCCTCGATGCCGAGCGCGCCGTGGCCGACGCGGAGTACGAGCAGGCGCAGGCCGACTCGATGACTGCCGCCCGTGCCGCCGACAAGGCCGACGCCGACGCGAAGGCCGCTGAGGTTGAGGCTGCTGAGGCCCGTGCCGCCGTTGAGAACGCCGCGTCGCCGTCGCGCGAGCAGCAGGAGCGGATGTACCGCGCTGGAATGGCTGCTGAGGAGGCCCGCGAGGCGGCCAACACGGCGCGCCAGGCGGCCGAAGGCGCTGAGCAGAAGGCGCGCGCCGTCGAGGGTCGCGCCGACGCGCTCCGCCAGGAGTCTGAGACGCTCGGCAAGGCATTGGCCGCTGCAAGCGGTCAGGGCGAAGCGGTGCCTGGCACCGAGGCGCCGAGCGTGCCGACGGAGGGTGAGCTCCGAGGCGCCCAGGCCGCGGCCGAGACGAGTGCGGCCGACGCCCGGACATCGTGGCAGTTCGCGTCGAAGCAGTTCGAGGATGCTCAGCAGGCCTATGCGGCCGATCCGAGCGAGACGAACCGCAACCACCTCGAGAACGCCCAGGCGTCACTCGATGCCGCGGTGGCCCACGTCAAGCAGACGCAGGCCGCCGTTGACGCAGCCAAGCGCGCCGTCGAGCAGATCGGCAACCAGGTCCAGGAGGCCGGTCGCAAGTAACGCCCGCTGGACGCTCGGGGGGCAGGACGTGTGCGTCCTGTCCTCCGCATTCCAACTGGGGCCGCGCG
>JAQBWE010000162.1 GCA_027625315.1 Planctomycetota bacterium | reverse complement strand
GGGCTGGCGGGCTGCGTCTCGAGTGTTCCCCCCGGGCCGCCGCCGGGGCCCACGACGACCGCGTGCGGCGGCGCGTTTGGCGCCTGCGGCGGGGGCTCGGGGCCCGTCATCACGATCCAGGGCCGCATCCGCTTCGACCGGCTGGTCTACACGACCTCCGGCCTGGGCCCCGCGACCGAGACCCGACCGGCGCGTTACATCGACGTCGAGATCCGCTCGGCGGGTGGCGCCACGTGCTACGGCCGCACCAGTACCGACGCCAACGGCGACTACGCGATCTTGGTGACGCCGGACGCGGGCACCCAGATCGAGGTGGCCGTGTTCAGCCGGACGTCGGCTGATCCCACGCACGATCTGACCGTGCACGAGGCCGACCCCCCGAACTTCAATGTCCACTCCCAGAACAATGTGTATTGCCGCGCGAGCGCGCCGTTTGTCGCCGCCAGCAGCGTGCGGGACCTAACGGTGCCGTACGGGAACGACCCGACGAGCCGCCCGGCGATTGGGTTCGGACTACTCGATGTGCTCGCGGGTTTGGTGGACGGCGTGCAGCAGGCCACCGCCGTCACGCTGCCGACGCTCCATGCCTACACGCGGCTCGGCAACAACGCCTCGATCTTCAACACGAGCTACTACAGCCACGGCGCGCGCTCGATCGCGATCTTGGGCGGCGCCGCAGGCTTGCCCGACACGAGCGATACGGATTACTTCGACGACGGCGTCATCGCGCACGAGTTCCACCACTTTATCGACCGCTCCCTGAGTCACTCGTGGAGTCGAGGCGGCCCGCACGGAGGCCAAGATCTCGAGCCCGCGTTTGCGTGGAGCGAGGGGCTCGCGACCGGCTTCGGCCAGCTGATGCTGGGCAGCCGCTTCTACATCGACACCGCGAACACGAACTCGGCGTTCCCCGGCTCGCTCCTGTTCCTGATGAACGTGGAGAACGCCACGCTCCTTGACGGCAACGGCATCGGGGACGAGTTCTCGATGGCGGAGATTCTGTGGGACCTGGGCGACGACAGTACGCCCACGGGCGACTTGGACGCCGACGGCGTCAACGTTCCGCTCGCCGATCTGTACGCGGCGCTGTCCTCGTTTAGTCCCGCAGTCGACGGTCCGTACGTGGGCCTGTTCCTGCAGCGGCTGGTGGCGGCTTCGGCGGCGATCGACACGCCCGGCATGGCCAGCTTCCTCGACGGCACGACCGGGCCGGAGAATCAGCAGATCAGCTTCCCGCCGGCCGGCGGCGACGTGTTCCCCACGGTGATCACACTGGGGGGGATGGACGCCAGCAGCGTCAGCAGCATCCCCACGGGTCCTGGAGCGGCCAACCCGTGCCGCCAGCGCCCGACGTCGCACTGGTATCACCTGACGCTGGGTGTGGCTTCCAACGTGACCATTCAGCTGCAGATCACGCCGACGCCCGGCTCCGGCGACAATCTCGATCTGTTCCTCATGAGCAACCAAGACACGTTCACGCCAATCGCGCAATCGACCCAGGGCGGCGCGACGGAGACGATCGCGACGTTTCTGCAAGCGGGCACGTACGTGATCTTGGTGCAGGCCAGCTGCCAGTCCAACAACGCGGCCACCTACACGTTGACGGTGAACTGATGATGCGCGTGGTCAGACTCCTCAGCGTGGCCCTCACCTTCGCGGTGGCACTCGGCCTCACGGCCTGCGGCGCACCGCCGAGCCCGGCGGCACCCGTCTGGCAGCAGGCCAAGCCCAGTCCCATCGTCGGCAGCCTGCAGGTCGCCGTCACGGAGCGCCTGGCGCCTGGTCGCGTGCGAATCGAGGCGCGCTGGGAGCGTGCGCCAGGTGCGGAGGGCTGCGTCGTGGATCTCGGGTTGCCGGCGGGTGCCGCCATCGCCGAGGGCAGCGAGCGCTACGACGTGCCGGTCGATGAAGCCGTCGGCAGCGCCATGTGGATCGTGGAGTTCCCGACCGACGTCGGGGACTTGGATGCCGTGATCCGCTACTGCCTCGCAACGCCCGAAGGCATGCGCGCTGCGCAGTGCGCGGTGCGCCTCACGGAGTAGTCGGCCGCAGGCTACGCCTCGGGTGCGAGTCCGCGCTCGAGGTCCGGATAGGCGTCCTGCAGCAGTCGCGCCGCGACGGCCGCGCCGGCCGCATCGAGGCGCGTCGGACTGTGGTGCCGCTCGCGGATGCGCGCGCGCGCGTGGCGGCAGAACAGGTCGGCCAGCTCCTGCGAGCCGGCGTCGGCGCGGGAGACGGCGCGCGCCATCGTGAGGGCCATTGCCGTGAGGTCGACGGCCTCGTCCACCATGCGCCCCAGCCAGCCCTGGCGCAGCTCGAGCTCGGCGCGATGGCGCGCCATCGCGTACGTGATGCGCCGCGCGAGGCGCTTGACCTGGCGGCGCATCCACGCCCAATGACCCGCGAGCGCGGGGGGAATGCCGGCCGGAGCGCCGATGCCGGGCCACAGCGTCGAGAGGAACCAGCCGGGATAGTGCGCTGCTCCGTGCAGCAACGCCTTGGCCTTGGCGCCCAGGCTGGAGCCCGGCGTGGCGAGCGCGCCTAGCCGCTCCAGATGCGGATCGAGCGCCTCGCGGGCGATGAACAGCCGCATGATCTCGCTCGTGCCCTCAACGATCTTGTTGAGGCGCGCTTCGCGGAACAGGCGCTCCACGGGCCAGGCCTTCACGCCGCGCTCGGAGAGCGAGCGGGAGGTCTCGTAGCCTCGTCCCGCGCGGATCTGCATCGTGCGATCAGCCACCTGAAAGACGACCTCGCTGCAGAACAACTTCGCCATCGCCGCTTCGATGCGGAAGTCCGTGCCGCCGCGATCGACGAGTCCCGCCGTGTAGTCGCTGAACGCTTCCATCGCGAACGTGTGTGACGCCATCCAGCCGAGCTGAATCGCGACGGCCTCCTGGCCGCCAATCGGCCGACCCCACTGCTCGCGCTCGCGCGCCCACTGGCGGGCGATGCTCACGCAGCGCTTCGCGGCGGCCGTGTTCATGGCGGGCAGCGTCAAGCGTCCCGTGTTGAGCGTGATGAGCGCGAGCTTGAGGCCGTGGCCTTCCTGGCCGAGGAGGTTCTCGGCGGGGACGCGCACGTTGCTAAACCGCAGGACACCGCTGCGGATGCCGCCGTACGCCATGAACTCGCAGCGGTGGACCGTCTCGAAGCCCGCCCACGAGCTCTCCACGATGAACGCTGAGATCTGCTTGCGCGGCTTGCCGTTCACGACCTTGTCGGGCGTGCGCGCCATGACGATGAGGATGTCGGCCTCGGGACCGTTCGTGCACCACAGCTTCGTGCCGCTGAGCACCCAGCCACCCTCGGGGTGCGGCTCGGCGAACGTTTCCATGCGCGCAGGGTCGCTGCCAGCCTCCGGCTCCGTCAGCGCGAACGCGGAGAGCTCACCCGCCGCGAGTCGCGGCAGGTAGCGCTGCTTCTGCGCGTCGGTGCCGAACAACTTCAGCGGCGTGGGTACGCCGATGCTCTGGTGACCCGACATCCAGATCGCGACCGCGGCGCAGTGCGACGCCGCCAACGAAACGGCCCGGCCATAGTTGATCTGGCTGAAGCCCAGGCCGCCGTGTTCCACGGGGATCTTGAGCCGGAACGCGCCCACCTCGATCAGTCGCTTGAGGGCGCGCGGGGGGATCTCGTCGTTGCGATCGACGGCGTCGGGATCGATCTCCTCGAGCAGCACTCGCTCGAGTGCGGCCAAGATCGGCTCGGCGCTCGCGGCATCCGCGGGGTCTTGCTCCGGGAACGGGTGCACGAGGTCGGCGGCGAGGCGTCCGAGGAACAGCTCAGCTGCGAACGACGGCGCGCTCCGCGTGGCCTCGCGGGCGCCTTCGGCGATGTCGCGTGCCTCGGCGACCTTGTCGGGGTCGGTGCGCAGGGGATCCATGTCGTGAGAGTAGGGCAACAGCCCGCCGTGGCACCGGGAGGGTAGGGGCGGGTACCCTGGATTCGCCCATGTCGTTGCGCACCAAACTCCTCGCCGTTGTGGTCGGCCTCCCGGTCGCGATCCTGCTGCTCGCGCTCGGACTGTTCGTCCAGCGTGGCGAGCCGACCTCCCACGGGGCGATCGAAGGCGTGATCCAGGCGGCGAGTCGGGAGCGGCTGGCCGTGGGGCCCGCGATCCTGGCCATCGCTCGCCGCGGCGAGTTCCAGGCGATCTACCTCGTCAAGCCGGTCGACGCGCGGGATGGCCGCCAGCGTCCTGCGGAGGTCTGGCCACTCAGCGCGTACTACGAGAAGGCCAGCGCCGCCGAACAGGTCGTCGCGATGCCCGAGCGCCGCGACGTGCTCGACACGATGCGCCAGGCGCTGCTGAACTCGCCCCCGATCCACCTCTCGCGTGAGTACCTCGCCTTGCCGGCCAGCGAGGAGGATGAGGGTCTGCGCGTCTACGGCTTCGTGTGCCGGCTGAAGGACGTGCCGGACACCGCTCAGAGCGTGTACTTCGTTCTGCTCGGCGGCATCGCCCTGCTGATGGTGGTCTTCTACTGGCTGCTGTCCACCTGGGTCATCCGGCCCCTGCGCGCGCTCTCGGCCGCCGCGGACCGCATTGCGGACGGCGACTACAGCGTTCGGATTCCTCCCGATGTCGGCCACGACGAGTTCGGCCGCTCCATCCGCGCGCTCAACCGCATGGCCATCGAGATCGGGGAGTACCAGGGCCACCTCGAGGATCGCGTACTCACCGCGCTCGGGCGCATCAAGAAGGCCGAGCAGCACCTCACCATCGCGCAGCGCTTGGCAGCGACCGGCAAGCTGGCGTCCGGCCTGGCGCACGAGATCAACAACCCGCTCGGCGGGATGAAGAACGCGGTGCGTTCGCTGGCGCGCGGCGACCTCTCGCCGGCCAAGACTGAGCTCTATCTCGACCTCATCGCCGACGGCCTCACGCGGGTGGAGCAGACGGTCAAGAAGTTCCTCACGTTCACGCCCCGCCGCACGGCACCGCGGCCGTCGGATCTCGGCGACATCGCTGAGAAGAGCGTCGGGCTGGCGATGCACCGCATCAGCAAGAAGTCCATCGAGGTGGACACCCAAGTGCCCGCCCCGGGCGAGGCGATCGTCTTCGGCGACCCCCACGAGCTCCAACAGGTCGCGCTCAACCTCGTGCTCAACGCGGCGGACGCCGTGGAGGAGGGGGGCGAGGGTCGCATTCGCGTCGTGGTGGTCCCCGGCGCGGACGAGGTCGTCCTGCGCGTTGTCGACAACGGCTCGGGGATGTCGACAGAGGACCAGGACCGCTGCTTCGACATGTTCTTCACCACGAAGGAGGTGGGCGAGGGCAGCGGGATGGGCTTAGCCGTGGTCCACAACATCGTCACCAACCACGGCGGCCGGATCGAGTTCACCAGCGCCCTGGGTCAGGGCACCACCTTCGAGGTGTTTCTGCCGCGGGAGGCCGCCCCGGCGCGGGCTCAGGGCAGCCGCGGGCCAGCCCCCGCGTCTCGCGACGGGCCCGTTCCCGGGCCGGTGACAACGCCATGAGAGAGTCCGGGTACACCTAGAAGGGTGAACAGCGGAGGATCTGCCATGGCTGAGCGTACCCCCATGTGGCGCAACCCCCTTTTCGTGGGCTTTCTGATTGGCGGCTGGAGCGCGACCCTGTTGCTGCTCCTGCTCCCCGTGCTGGGCTTGGAGCTGCAGCGCGCGCACGCCGAGGATCCGCCGATCCCGAACATCCCGGTGCCCGGCCCGGCCCCGGCTTCCGGCCAGAATCCGCAGCCCGGTCCCACCGTGAATCCGATCGGCGGGGGCTACACGCCCCGCGGCATGCAGCCCGTGCCCGGCCTGGGTACCAGCGACTCCAACAATCACGCGATCGCGCTGGCTGCTTCGATTGGGGGCGGCGAGAGCGCCGTCTACTTCTTCGACACCAGGGCGCAGCGGCTGCTTGTGTACCAATACAAGGGCATCATCCAGGGCTCGAAGGCGCTGGACGAGCGCGACAAGGGCGGCCTGCGGCTGCTCGCCGCGCGCCACATCGATCTCGACCTCAAGCTCGAGGGCTACCGGGACCTCTCGGAGCAGACCCGCGCCGAGCTGAAGAAGGTCTACGACGCGAGCTTCAGCGACGAGGACGACGGCAAGCTCCCGACCAAGAAGGTCAACGCCAAGTAGCCGCCCGCCGGGCCTACCCCCGGCGCCCCGCTAGAGGTCCGGCCCTAGGGCCTAGGGCCGGCCCCCGGCCTGAGGTCTGGTGCGGGGGCGGCTAGGCTGCGCGGAGCCTACGGTCTGTTCGTAGGCCCGCGGCCGGGGTGGGGGCGGCCCGATTGAGATCTGGCGGCTGGGCCGGTTTGCAGACCTTGATCCGGGACGGACCTTCTGGGATGCTCTGCCCCGGCAGCCGCCATTTCGTGCTGCTGCGTTACGGGCGGGAGGGCTCGTGCGCACGAAACGACAGACGGAGTATGCCCGTGGCCAAGTCCAAGAGCGGTGAGTTTTACAGCTTTGACGAAGTTCTGCGTCAGCTGAACATCGATGAGAACCGTCTGAAGCGTCTCGTCTCGGAGGGTGAGATTCGCGCCTTCCGCGAGGGCGGGAACATGAAGTTCAAGCGCGGCGAAATCGACGGCCTCGCCGGTCGCGCCGGTCGCGGCGGCCAGACGTCCGAGACCTCGCTGACTGAGATCAGCCTCGAGGACGACAGCCAGCCGACGGTCAACGTCCGCGCCGGTCGTGGTCAGACGCTGTCGGACGACCTGCTTGAGGAACCCGACCTCACGGCGTCGGGCGGCTTGCAGACGGCTGAGATCAGCAGCCAGGACACCTTCATCGATCAGGGCGACGTGGGTATGTCCACGGAGCCGATCGACTTCACCGAAGACGATGCTCTCGGCGACGACGACGAGATCGAGGACATCGGCGTCAGCCGCGGTGGTCGTGGCGGCGGCGGTTCGCGTCCGGCTCCGCGCCAGCGCGTCGTCATGGAGGAGCCCCGCACGGGCGCCCTCACGTACGTCGGTCTGTTCTTCGCGGCCGTCGTCAGCATCTGCGCGCTGCTCGTGGTCACGTCGATTGGCAAGGGCCAGCCGAACAAGGTCACCGACTGGTTCGCGGTGAACATCGGCGGCAAGAAGGCCAAGCAGCCGGGCGAGTAGTCGCTCCGTTCCCATCACGCGGGAGGCCGGGCAGTTGTTGCTCGGCCTTCTGCATTTTTGCGCCTGCGTTGACGAGTCGAATGCGGCCGGTCGCCTTCAGGCGCCCCGAACCCCGCTACGGCGGGTAGCAAGAGGAGCCATGCGTTCGCCCCTGTACCGCCTCGTGCTCTGGTTGCTGCCCGTGGCGGCGCTGCTGCCGGCTGCCGTGGCCCGCGGCGAGCCGGACCCGGAGGCGCTCGCGCTGACCCGCCTGGGGGCCCAGGCGTACGAGCAGGGCGTCTGGGAGGCGGCCGCCGAGGCGTTCGAGGCGGCGCTGGCGCGG
>JAQBWE010000161.1 GCA_027625315.1 Planctomycetota bacterium | reverse complement strand
TGCATGACCTCGTACGGGAAGCGGAGGCGAGTCCGAGCGCCGCCGCCCTGGCTCGGGGACACGAGCGCGTCGCGGCCTGGCTGGTCTCACCCGAGCCGCTGACGGCGCGAGCCGTGCGCGAGACCGGTCGTGCCGCCGCGCCGGCGCTGCTTGCGGTCGGCCCGCGCGTGGGCTCCCGCACCGCGACCCTGGCCCTCTTGGCCGACGTCCTGGGACCCGCCCAAGCCGTGTTGGCTGTGGCGGAGCCGTGGCGTGATGACGCGCGACGCGTGGACGTGGACCTGCCCGCCCTGGGTAACGCCGTGCCGTATGCCGATCTTGAGCTCGTGCTGGGCCTCGAGGCCCTGCCCGCGGAGTCGGCCGAGCGACTAGCGAGCGCGTGGAGGGATCTGACGCTCGGACTCTCACGGCGCTGGTTGATCGCGCATCCGCGATTCCTGCAGGCCCTGCGGCACGAGGCGTACGCCGTCCGCAACGAGGCTCTGGAGCTGCTGGGGCGCGAGGGACCGAGCGAGATCACGCCGTCGGTCGTGGCCTACGGCCTCGCGGACCGGGCGGCGCTCTTGCGGCGAACCGCCGCGGCGCTCGCTGGCGAAGCGGGCTTTCGCGCGCTCGCACGCCGAGCAGCTGAGGACCCGGCGGCCGTCGTGCGCGAGGAAGCTGTACGCAGCGTGGCGCGCCTCGAGGGCCGCGACGCCGTGGCGTTTCTCGTGCAGCGTCTCGAGACCGATGAGGCGCGCGAAGTCCGGGCGGCGGCGGCGCTCGCCCTCGTGAACGGAGCGGGAGACGATCCGCGGGCGATCGATGCCCTGCTTCGTCGGCAGGTGGAAGAGGAGCCTGTGCTCCGCGACGCGATCGGAGCGCGGCTGGCTGAGCTGCCCGCGGCCCCGGTCGTTGAGGGCATCGCGCGCGGCTGGCAGCGAGCCTTGGAGCGCACGGAGCCGAGCCGCGGGTACCTCTTTCGCACCGCCCTCATTTTCGGCCGCGCCACGGGCCAAGGGCTCGGCTACTACCCGGATGCCACGCGCGAGGAGCTGCGCGGGATGCTGGACCGCATGCGGGCCTGGCTCGCAGCGCAGCACGGCAGTCGTGCGGCGCCGGACGGGCCGGGTGGACTGCGCACGCGAACAGGACGCGGGCGGTGAGCGAGGATCTGTGGCTCGCCGACGCGCTGGCGGGACTACGAGACGCGCCCGGGGCCTTGCTGGGACCAGGCGATGACGCCGCGGTCCTCGCCGGTGATCAAGGCGACATCGTGCTCGCTACCGATGTGCTCATCGACGGCGTGCACTTCGTGCTCGCGGAGTGCGGGGCGCGCGCGGCGGCTCGCAAGGCGCTAGCGGTCAACCTCTCCGATCTCGCGGCGATGGGGGCGGAGCCGCGCGCGTTTGTCGTGGGCTTGGTGCTGCCCGCGCCCGCCGAACGCGCGCTGTTCGATGGGCTGATGGCGGGCTTTCGCGCGGCCGGCGTCACGTACGGCTGCGCGCTCGTGGGTGGGGATACCAACGTCGCGGCCGGGCCCCTCACGCTGGCGGTCACGGTCGTGGGGCGGCCGTCCACCGCCGCCGTCGTGACGCGCTCTGGCGCGCGCCCTGGCGACGTGCTGTCGGTCACGGGCCCGCTGGGTGGCTCGCGGCGTGGGCGGCATCTCACCTTCGAGCCGCGACTGGCCGCGGGTGTCGTGCTGGCGCGCGCCGGGGTGCACGCGATGATGGATCTGAGCGACGGCCTGGCGCGCGACTTGCCGCGGCTCTGCCGATCCTCCGGCGTCGGCGCCGTGCTCGATGCAGAGTTGGTTCCCGTGCACAGCGACGCGAACGGCGTGCTCGAGCGCGCCTTGAATGATGGCGAGGACTTCGAGCTCCTCGTCGCCCATGGCCCGCTCCCTACGGAGGTGCACGCCGCCCTGCAGGCGGCCAACGCCACCCTGATCGCCATTGGCCAGGTGCGCGCTGAGGCGGGCGTATGGCTTCGCGACGGACCGCGAGAGCGGCCGCTGCCGCCCGGAGGCTACGACCATCTGGCGGGCTAGTGTGTGAGCGCGAAGTTCCGTTGCATCTCGGACGTGCGGCAGACTGGGCTGGGGGCGATCAGGCCGCTTCGTCGTCATCGAGTGGACCGGCCACGAGTCCTCCTCCTCAGCGGCCTTCCGCGCCCCAGCCAGCCCGCCGACCGCTGTCGAGCGGGCCTCGCTTCTGCATCCGCCTCGCCCCTGGTTCTCCGCCTGCTTGTGGCAGCGAACTTGTGGCGCAGGACACTAGGATGGATGCCTTGGACGTCGAATCGACCGATACGGACGGCACCCTGCGCTGGGGTGCCTTGCTGGCTGAGGCCCTGCGAGCCTCCGCCCTGACCGAGTTCGTGATCGATCTGCGCGGCGAGCTCGGCGCGGGCAAGACGGTCTTCGTGCGTGGCCTGGGTCGGGCACTGGGCGTTGCCGCCACGGTCCCGATGCCGAGTCCGACCTTCACCATCGCGCGGGCCTACGCCCTGCCCGGTCCCCTTCTGCGGGAACTGCACCATCTCGACGCGTATCGCCTCGGTGGCCCTGACGAACTCGAGGCCGCAGGATTCGAGGAGATGTGCGGGGAAGGCCGGATCACGTGCGTCGAATGGGGCGGACGCGTTGAGGCTGGGCTGCCGGAGGACCGCTTGCTGATCGAGTGCCACCATGAACGACCGCTCGCCCGGGCGGGCGCTGGCCAGCATCCGGAGCCCGGCGTGTGGGCTGGCGACGAGACCCCGGCCGGGCGCCGACGGCTCGCGTTTTCGGCCCGCGGGCCGGGGGCACGCGTGGTACTCCAGCTCTTGGCTTCGCTCTCGAACCGGGCGAGCGAGGCATGAGCCGCGCGCGCGCCCTGCTCGCTCTTGGGTTCGCGGTCGCGTTCATGACCGCCGACCGCGCCCACGGTGAAGACCAAGCCGTGCCCGGGCGGATTACTGTTCAGAACGAGGCGGGCAGGCCACTCGCGGGCGCCCAGCTGCTTGCCACGCGTGGCGCGCTCCTGGAACGCCAGGTGTTTGATGCCGCCGCGCAGGCGCGCGCGACCAGTGACGCCCGCGGTGAGATCGACACCACGGGTCGTGACGTCCCGCAGGCGCGACGCTACTGCATCGTGGCGCCGGGCTATGCCCCCGCGCTGGTGCCCGCGGGCCCGGCGGGCGCGCACCTCCGGCTCTTGCCTGCGCGCGTCACCCGTGGACGCGTGCGCGTGTCGGGCGCCAAGTCGGCGGCACCGCACGAGTTGCTCGCCGTACCGGAGTCGCGGCACGCAGACCTCATTCACGCCGTCCGCGCCGACGCGAGCGGTGCGTACGTGTTCGATCGGCTGCATGCCGGCGCGTGGCGTGTGTTCCTGGCGGCGCCGGGTCGTGCGCCCCGGCCGATCGCGCGCGTCGTGGCTGGGGATGTGGTCCCTGAGACCCGCGTGGGGGAGCCCGCCGGACTGCGCGGCACGTTGCTGGATGCAGATGGCACGCACGGCCGGCCGGCGCCCGGCGTCGCGCTGGCCCTGGTTCCGCTGCAAGGCTCCGGGGAGGGCCGCGTTGCGTTCCGTACCGATGACGCCGGCGCGTTCCATCTGGAGAACGTAGAGCCAGGTGTCTACGACGTCGTGATCGACGATGCGACTTGGGCCTTCGAACCGGCCCCGCCGCGCGTCCAGGTCGACGCCGGTCGAGAGCGTGATCTCGCTGCGTGGTTCGCGGTCCACACGTGGGCTGTCACGGGCCGCGTCGTGGACGAAGACGATCGCCCCCTCCACGGGGTGCAGCTGCGTCTCGTGCCGGAGCCGGGTCGCCCGCTGCCACCCGGGGCTGAGGCTGCCGGCGTGGACGGCGGCCCCAGCGATCCCTCCGGGCGCTTCCGAGTGCCCGCCGTCGCGCCCGGCGAAGGGTACCGTTTGCTGGCGCACCGCGAGGGGCGCTCGCCGTTCCTGTCGGCTCCCTTTACCGTCCGCCGCGGCAAGGACACCGAGGTGCGCCCGGTGCGTATGCGGCGCGGCTGGCGCGTGGCGGTGCGCGTGCGTAATGCGCGCGGCGTCGGCGTGGTGGGGGCGCGCGTCATCGCGACGGCGGCACAGCGTCCGGATGCGCCGGATGACCCGCTGTTTGAGTTGACGGTGCGCCGCGGGACGACCGATGCCGAGGGTCGCCTGGAACTCGTGGATCTGCCCGCCGACGACGTACTGCTGCGTGTTGTGGCAGCGGATCATCTGCCCATGACGCAGCGCGTCGAGTACCCGCGCGTAGACGACCTCCGCAACGCCGACATCGTGCTGCAGCCCGCCGCACGGCTGGAAGGCCGACTGCTCGTCGAGCCTGGCGGCGCGCAGGGGCCGTTCTCTGTCGTCGCGCGTCGGCGCGACGGCGGCGCGCGCGACCTCGAAGCCGTGGTGCGTGCGGACTTTGGCTTCGTGCTGACGGATCTGCAGGACAGTGCCTACGACCTGCGGGTTGTGCGACACCGCCTCGGAGGCTCAGACGTGCTGGCGCGGGTCGAGAACGTCTTGCCCGGGGCAGAAGAGCATCTTGAGATTCCGCTGCCGCTGCTGCACCGGTTGCGAGGGACGGTCGTCGGACTCGCGGCGTCCGTCACGCACGTCACGGTGGTGGCCGAGAGTCCCGTGTATGACGCGCGCCGCGAACGCGCGCTGTGGACGGCGGTCGCCGAGGTGCGGGTACCGACCCAGCTGGCGGGTACGCCGTTCGAGCTTGCCGATCTGCCGCCCGGTCTGTACGCGCTGCGCGCGGTGGTCGAGGCGTTGGACACGGACACGATCCTCGTGCGTCTGCACGAAGGCGACCTCGAGGGCCTTGAGCTGGTGATGCCCGCGGGGGCGCGACTGGCCGCCGCCGTTCGCGACGAGCAGAGCCGGCCGATTCTCGGTGCGCGCGTGCGGCTGCTCCGCATGCATGGCGAAGATCCGGCACCCGTGCGCGGGGGCGCGCCACTCGAGGTGATCACAGATGAGCGTGGTGACTTCGTGGCGGAGGGCCTCGCGCCGGGCCTTTGGCGCGTGGAGGCCACCGATCGAGAGCGCGCGCCTGCGCTGGAGATCGTCCGCCTGCGCGACGGCGAGGTCCTCGTACTTGATGATCTCGTGCTCGGCGATGGCGGCGCGATCCAGGGCCGGGTCGAGGATGCCAACGGGCGACCGCTCGACGGCGTGCACGTTCAGGTGCGTCCCTTCGACGATGTCGGCCAGGTACGTCACGAGCGGACCGATGCCGAGGGCATGTTTCGCGCGCGCTTGCTCGCGCCCGGCGCGTACTTGGTTGCGGTGTCCGCTGAAACCGTCGCGGGCGGTCCCTGGGTGGAAGCGGCCGTTGAGGTCGTGGCGAACGAAACGGCGGAGGTCGCGTTCGTCACGGGTGAGGATGGCTCCATCGGCGGCACGGTTCTGCGGCGCGGCGAGAGGGTTGCCGGCGCCGTCGTCGATCTCGTGCACGAGCCCCTCGAGGCCGGCGCGGCGCTGCGTCGCTACCGGACCACGACCGGCGCGGATGGGCGCTTCTTCGTCGGCGGGTTGGACGCGGGGCGCTACACGTTGCAGCTGCAGAGCGGCGCGTACCGGACGACGCACACCGTAGAACTTCAATCGGCGGACGCGCTGGATCTCGATCTGGAGGCCTTTGAGGCGCGCCTGCGCGGTGTGGTCGTGACCCGTGACGACCAACCAGTCTCAGGCGCAGAGATCACGGCGATCCCCCTGGATGAGTCGGGTCGGCCTTGGCCGGACCCGGGCTTCCTCGCCGAGGGCCGATCGGATGCGCGCGGGCAGTTCCTGCTCTCGGGTCTGCCGCCCGGACCGTACGTCGTCACCGTGTCGGCGCCGGGGCTGCCACCCGGTCGCTACGCACCCGCCACGGCGGATCTGCCCGGGGCCGACTTTGCGTTTGAAGTCGTACTGGGCCGGGGCGGGGACCTCGAGCTGAGTGTGCGCGATGAGAATGGTCGCGGGCTCACCGGTGCCAGCGTGTGGCTCGAGGATGAGAGCGGGGTCGCTCTTCATCGGCGCGCCTATGTGACCGGCGCGGCCGGCCGACTCCTGATTGAGGGCGTGGCTTCGGGGGCCGTGCGCGTGCGCGTTCATGCGCGCGGGTACGGTCGGCCCGCGCGACAGCGCGTGCTTGTCGAGGAGGGTAGCGTTCATCCGGTGGCTCTGACTCTGCGCCCGGGCGGCGCGGTGCGACTGGTGGTCACGAGCCACGGCGAGAACCCCGTCGCGCGCACGCGCATTGATGTGCTGCGGGCGAGTGACCGCGAGGTACTGGTGAGCCGCCGGCCGCTGGGTCCGCTGCGGGGTGGGCGCGGCGATCAGTGGGCCTCGCCCTCGGGGGTCGTGACCATCGGAGATCTCGAGGCCGGAGCGTACATCGCACGGATTGAGGCGGGCCGGACGCTCGAGCCGGCTGAGGTGCCGTTTGTGGTCGCGGCAGGCCAGCAGAGCGAGCTGCGCGTCACTCTCCAGGGGCGCTGACCAGGGCTGCGCGCGGCTCGCGTTAGGCTGGAACCTGACCCGCCGCCCGTTTTGCCGTTCCCCCTGACACACGATCGCCCGTAGAAGACCCAGCGTGGCCGATCCCGATACCGAACTCATGCTGCGCGTGGCCGCCGGTGACGAGTCGGCGTTCGAGCCCCTCGTCCGGCGCATGCTGCCGCGCCTGATCGGATACTTCCGGCGACTCGGCGCCGATGGCACGACCGCGGAGGACTGCGCCCAAGAGGTGTTCCTCAAGATCTACAGGGCGCGCGCGAAGTACACAGCACGGGCCAAGCTGACCACGTACCTGTTCCATGTGGCGCGCAACCACTGGATCGACGTGTATCGCCACCGCCAGGTCGGTCCGCGCATCATCTCGTCGGAGGTGCTGCGGGGCGGGGCGGAGGAAGGCCCGGGCGTCGAGTTCCCCGCCACCTTCGAGGAGGCCGGCGCGGGCGTGGTCACGGCGGAGTTGCGAGCGGCGCTGGAGCGCGCCGTGGCCGCGCTGGGCGATGAGCACCGGGAGGTGTTCGTCCTGGCCCGGGTGGAGCAGCTGCGCTACCAGGAGGTCGCCGAGATTCTGGGGATCCCTGTGGGGACCGTAAAGAGCCGGATGCACGGCGCTTGGCGCCAGATCCGCGATTTTCTGGCCCGAGAAGGGCTCGAACCGACCTAACCCGGCTCCGTTGCAAACACCGGGCAGACCCTGCCCCGAAAGGCCAGCGCTTCCATGACCCGCCCCGCGAACCAGCCCCCGGAGCCGACCGAACCGACTGGGCTCGAGGCGCGCCTGCTAGACGCCCTCAGCGGCGAGCTGGACGCGGTCGATCTGGCGGCCCTGGACGCGGCGACGGCTCGGGAGCCGGCGCTGGCCGCGGAGCGGCGCGCTTGGGACATGGTGGCGCGCGTGGAGCGGGCTGCGTTCGAGCCCGCCCCGGGCGCCCTGGATGCGGAGGCGGACCGCCTCGCAGCCTGGGTGCGCTCGACGGTCCGAC
>JAQBWE010000160.1 GCA_027625315.1 Planctomycetota bacterium | reverse complement strand
CGGCGGCCCTGGCGCCCACCGTGGCCTGGTACCTGGGCCAGCCGGCCTGGTGCCGGGCCGTCGCGGGGCCCGCGCTGCGCACCTTCCTCGACGCGAACTACGGCGACCGTCCCGCAGTTTGATCTTCATGCGCAGCCCCCATTGGTTCGACAGGGAAGGCGAACCGGCGCATCCCCGCGCCGCGCGGAAGGACTCTGCATGGCGGCCCGAGCTCTCGTCATCGAAGACGACGCTACTTGCAGGCGCAGCCTGCGAGGTGCGCTCGAACGCCTCGGCCTCGAGGTGCTGGAAGCCGTCTCCGCTGAGGAGGGCCGCCCCCTCCTGAGCGAAGGCGTGTCGGTGCTGTTCCTCGACCTCGGTCTCCCGGGCATCCAGGGCGATCGCTTCCTCGCCCAACTCGTGCGCAGCCATCCGGGCGTGCCCGTCGTGGTGGTCACCGCCGACGACCGGCTCGAGCGCGCGGTCGCGCTGATGCGCGAGGGCGCGTTCGACTACGTCGCCAAGCCGGTCGATCACAGCCAACTTGAGGCCGTGGTCACCCGCGCAACCAACGAGTGGCATCGCCGCCGCGAAGTGAATCTGCTGCGCGAGGAGCGCGACCGCCGCGAGGGCGTCAAGGCCGTCGTGGGCTCGTCGCCCCCCATGCGCAAGGTGCTGGAGCAAGTGCGCCAGGCCGCGCGCTCCACGATCAGCGTCGTCCTGCTCGGCGAGAGCGGCACGGGCAAGGAACTCCTTGCGCGCGCGCTGCATCACGAGAGCCCGCGTCGCGACGGTCCGTTCGTCGCGCTCAACTGCGCCGCGGCGCCTGTGGACCTGCTTGAGTCCCTCATCTTCGGCCACCGCGCGGGCGCGTTCCCCGGTGCGGTGGATAGCCAGCGCGGCCGCATCCTGATGGCCGATGGCGGCACGCTGTTCCTGGACGAGATCGGCGGCATGCCGCCTGAGTTGCAGGCCAAGCTCCTCCGCACGCTTCAGGAGCGCACGATCCTGCCCGTCGGGGCCGAGGAGGAGATCAGCGTCGACGTACGCGTGGTCGCCGCCACCAACCGCGACATCCAGCAGCAGGTCGCAGACGGGCGGTTCCGGCAAGACCTGTTCTATCGCCTCGTGGCGTTCCCGATCTGCGTGCCCGCGCTCCGCGAGCGGCCGTCGGACATTCCCGAGTTGGCCTACCACTTCCTCCACGCCCACCGCCAGGAAGCGGACCGTGGGGAGGTCGCGCGCATCAGTGAAGAAGCGCTCGAGGTGCTCCAGCGCCATCCCTGGCCCGGCAACGTGCGTCAGCTCGAGAACGCCATTCAGCAGGCCCTGCTCACCATGCGAGCCGGCAAGGTGCTGGGTGTCGATGCCCTCCCCGAGGAGGTGCTCGACCCGACCCACGCGCCGGCGCTGCCCATCTCGACGTCGCGTGCGCCGGCGACCGCTGGCGACAGCCCCTCAGGACCCTCCGGTTTCCATGATCCGCAGACGGGCAAGATCCTGCCGCTGCGCGAGATCGAAGAACTCGCGTTCCACCTCGCCCTCGAGGAGAACGACGGCAACACGACGCGGGCCGCCAAGGCGCTCGGCGTCGCCCGCGCCACGCTGTACCGCCGCCTCAAAAGCCGCAAGGTCGGTTAGGCGGGATCGCCTAGCCGGGCGCGGCGCCGTCTGCGGCCGGCCGCACCTGCCCGACGTACCAGGTCCCCTGCGCGCGGGCGACCACCTCGCCCGCGGCGTTGGTGCAGGACCCTTCGAGGTACGCGATGCGGCGGCCCTTGCGCGTGACCGCGCCAATCGCCTCCAGCGGCTCCCCCGGGCGGGCGGCCCGCAGGAACTGGAACGAGATCTGGGTGGTCGAGCAGAACTCCCCGACCTCCAGCAGGCCGTCCAGTGCGTGCCCCATGGCCGTGTCCATCAGGGCCATGGGCACCACGCCGTGGATGACCCCCTGGATGTTCTGGTGCGCCGCGCCGGTCGTGAGCCAGCAGCGGACGCGCCCGGGGGCCAGGGCTTCCTCCTGGAATCCTAGGGTCTCGACCAGTCCGGGGCGCCGGGGTGTTGCCATCCCGGGAAGATAGCCCCGGGCTCTCCGCCCTCCCAGGGACCCTTGACGGGTACCTATCTGTTATTCTGGGACCCATGCGCACGCACCTCTACACGACCCCCCTGCTCTTCGTACTCGCCCTCTTCGGGTTCCTCCTCTTCGGAGCGGCCCTACCCACGGGAGGCCCGGCGCAAGCCGAGGAATCCAAAGACGAGGGTGAGAAGGGCGAGGAAGAAGGCGACGACGACGGCGGCGAGTTCTACGAAGACGAGACCTCGTTCTCCGGCAAGGAAGTCACCAAGGCCATCGACAAGGGTGTGTCGTGGCTGCTGAAGAAGCAGGGCCGCAACGGCTCCTGGGGCGGCACCAAGGGCAACGCGACCTACGGTGGCGGCGCGTCCTCCGGACGCGAAGACAACCCGGCTGGTCCGACGGCGCTGGCGCTGTATGCGTTGCTCAAGTGCAAGCAGCCGCTCAAGGATCCGCGTATTCGCAACGGCTTCGACTGGCTCCACAAGAACCACAAGAAGCCCGACTCGTCCTACGAGGTGAGCGCTGTGTTGCTCGCCGTGTGTGCGACCGCCGACAACACGAAGATGTCGAAGAGCGCCGACAAGGCGAAGGTCAAGCCCAAGCTCGATGGTCGCTACCGCAGTTGGGCCACCTCGCTGGCGAAGGACCTCGCCGACATGCGCACCGCGCGCGGCTGGCGCTACAACCACCAGGGCCAGAAGGAGTCGGCCGAGGCGGGTGGCCCGGAAGATCTCTCCAGCACGCAGTTGGCCCTTTTGGCGCTGTTTGCGGCCGAACGGCTGGGCATCAAGACGCCCGCCAAGGTCTGGGAGGACGCACTCTCCTTCTCTCTCGAGCAGCAGGAAGCCGACGGCCCGGACGTCACGTATCAGGATCCGGTCGACCCCAAGCAGCAGCGCACCGCGCAGGCACGCGGCTTCGCCTACATCAAGGGTCGCCCCGAGCACGATGAGGGTGGCGCCACGGGTGGCATGACCGCCTGCGGCATCGCCAACATCGAGATGTGCCGCTATGTGCTGACCGACGCTGGTCGCAAGCGCGAGCAGTGGAACAAGCGCGATGACGCGGAGAAGGTCCAGAAGTCGATCTTCGACGGCCTTGCGTGGCTCGAGAAGAACTGGAGCCCGTTCAACAATCCCGCCAAGCGCAGCATGAACATCTATCACGTGTACTGGCTGTACGCGCTTGAGCGGGCGATGGACCTGCTCTCGTTGCGGCTCGTGGGTTCGCACAACTGGTACAACGAGATGGGCCAGGAGTTGCTGAACCGGCAGAACCCGGATGGGCACTGGAAGACTGGCTCCACGCATGAGCCGGGCGACACGCTCGACACGTCGTTCGCGCTGCTATTCCTCAAGCGCGCGACCAAGGGCTCGATTCCGTTCGGCTCCGTCACCGGCGGCAGCGAAGACCCCCCCTCCGACAACCGCTAGACGCGGGGCTCGACGACCGGTAGACGCGGGCTCGCTAGGCTGGCGCTAGACGCGGGCTCGCTAGGCTGGCGCTAGACGCGGGCTCGCTAGGCTGGCTGCCCTTACGCTGTCCTCCGGCGATTGTTCCGCCGGCCGGCCCGGCCCCTCAGCCACTTGGCGCGGGGCCCGCGAACGGGCCGCTCGCGGTACGTCACGGTCGCGGGCCGGACTCGGCGGGACCCCAGCAGCGTGCCCGCTCAGCCACCGTGCCGGCTCAGCCACCGTTCCGGCTCAGCCACACAGTGAGGCGCAAGTCCCGGCCGGGCTGCCGTAGCTGAGCCGAGCGCGGCGGGCGCTCGGACGCGCGCCAAGACCGACAGCGATCAGCGCGCTTCGAGCAGCGTGGTCAGTCGCGGCAGCAGCCGGTCAAGGCGCTCGCGCACGTCGGCCGGCAGGTCCCCCGCCGCCTTGAGCGCCGCGACCTCGGATTCGCGCGCCCGCGCGGCCGTGTCGACATCGCCGCTATCCACGGCCGCCTCCAGCGCGTCGAGCTGGAACGCCTGCGGGCTCTCCGCCGACTCCCCGGTACGCAGCCACTTCGTCCAGCGGGCGTGCAGGGCGGCGTAGAGCAGGCGCTGCATGTCGCGCTTCTGACCCGGCGTAGGCGCCTCAGTCACGAGCGCCCGGTAGAGCACCAGGGCCGCGTCGAGCTCAGCGCGCCGCTCGTCCAGGGTGCGGCCCTTCTGGACCCCGACGTACTGCGAGGCCAACTCCGCCCGCAGGCGCTTCAGCGCGAAGCGCTCAGCGTCGGGGCCGAGACCAGCCAGGATCCGGGCGAAGGCGCCGGCGTTCTCCTCGTGGCCTCCGCGAACGACGAGGTCCTTGATGCCCTCTTCGAGGTCCGCATCGAGTTGCGGCGCGGCCGCGCCGGCCTTCGCCACGCCGGCGACGAGATCACCGAGCAGGGCGAACCAGGCCGCCCGACCGGCCTCATCCTCAGGCGCGAGGCCCTCCCAAGTCAGATAGATCGGCTTGAGCGCCTCGACCTGCTGCAGCCGGGCCGCCGCGGCCGCGGCCTTGCGCCGGATGGCGTCCGAAGCGTCGCGGGTGAGGACGTCGGTGACGGCGCGGCCGAGCGTCATGCGCGCGACCGTGCTCCCCGGAGCCTCGGCGCCGAGAATCACGTCGAGAGCGGCCACGAGGCGCGCCTCAGGCGGTGCATTGGCCAACAACGCTGCCAGGGCGTGGGCTACATCCTGACTGCCCCGTCCGAGCTGCAGGCCCAGGATGCGCAGCGCCGCGGCGCCCACGTCATTGGCTTCCTCCGCGGCCTGCTGCAGTGCCTCAGCGGTCTCTGGGCGCCCGTGGAACACGAGGCTGTTGACCGCGGCCTCGCGCACACGCTCCGAGGCCTCAGGCTCAGCCGCCGCGAACTCGATCCGCACGGCACCGCCGCTCGCGAGGGCCTGGACGGCCTCCTCGCTCTCGATCGCGTCTCCGACAAACAACCGCACGACGCGCACGGGCCGGTCTTCGGCGTCCTTTACCTCGAACTCGATCGCCTTGCCCGCCCAGCCGTGCAGGATGTGCATGAGGAACAGGGCCGCTTGGGGCGCCTGCAGATTCGGCTGCTCGCCATCCGCTGTGCGGAAGCCCTTCTGACCAAGAGTCTCGGCCACGGCGAGGCGCTCCCAATCGGCACGCGCACTCGGCGGCTGGTAGTACGGCTTGAGCGCCAGCACCTGACCGTTGCGAACGAGGCCGAGCGCGCGAATGAGCTGCGACCAAACGGGCTGCTGCGGATCATCCGCAACGCGTGTGCGGGCCGCGAGCGCGTCCTGCACGTCGCGTGCGGTGCCGATGCGGCCCAACACGGTGGCGAGACGCTCGCGCAAGTCGACGCGGTCCCTCCCCACGCCCGTCGCCAGGCGCCGGGCCACGGCCGCCGCCAAGGGCTGCATCGCTTCGCCCGGCTCCGTGAACGCCTGCGCCAGGAGGGCCGTCGCGCTCTCGAGCACGCGCGTGTCGCCGCTGTTGTCCAGCGCAGCCACAAGCAGCTCCGCCCAGGGCGCCGTCGCCGCAGGGCCCAGCCGCACAGCGGCGTCCAGGGCCTGGCGCTGCAGCTCGATCAGGCGCGGACGATCGGCTTCGAAGAAGAGCTGCAGTTCCTGGGGCTCCTTGGCCTTCTTAATGACCGCGCCGCCGTAACTGAGCGCGGCCTTGCGTTCCTTGGATGCCTGTTCACCGCCCGCCGCCCGTAGCGTCCGAATGACGTCGGCGTAGAGATTGGCCCGCACGCGCTCCTTGTCGGCGGTAGCCCAGGACGCGCGCGTCTCGGCCGTGCCAAAGGCCTCCGCGTGGCCGTTGAGGAACGTCAGCAAGGCGGAAACATCGGAGAATCGGTGCAGCAGGAGCCGCTCAGCGGCATCCAGATACGCCTGGGCGTCCTCAGGGGCGCTGGCCTTGTCGCTCGCGCGCAGGAGGTCGTACAGCGAGGCCAGCACGATCGCGGCGTCTTCGCAGTTGCAGTGGGCCACGAGGCGAATGGCCGCACGTCGGACCGCATTGTCGCCTTCGGTCAGCAGCGACCGCGCGCGGCGCATGAGAAGGTCCCAGCCCGCATTGCGGTACGTGGTCGGATCGGGCAGCAAGTGCTCCGCGCGCAGCATCTCGACGAGCTGAACGTCCTCGGCGAGTCGGACGAGGATCGTGTCGGCGAGCAGGATGTCGGTTGAGTTGGGCTGCACCGCGACGAGATGAGCGATGAGGTGGGCGAACAGCGTGCGCCGTGCCCCCGCCTCGAGCGTCGCCGTGAGCGAGGCGTCCTTCAGGATCGGACCGACGATGTTGCCGTACACCTCGGGGTGCGTCGCGCGATCCGTCTTCACCAAGACGTTCAGCACCGCGCGGATCTCGCCCTCGGCCTGCCACTTGATGAGCGCCTCGCGGTACGTCTGGTACTGCGCGGGATTGATGTTCTTGCTCTCGGCGTCGGCGCGTGCGCCGGGCAGCCCCGCGAGCGTCAGCCCCATGGCCAACAGCGCGCATGCGATGCGTAGAGGAACGGGGTGCCTGGAAGAAGCCGAAGTCAACACGCGGGGAAACCTTCTCACGACTCGGCGGCCGAAACCGCCGAGGAACACCAGGGGCCCACGAGCCCCCGGGAAACGGGTGCCACCTCAGGTCCGTAGCGACCAACAAGGGCCCGAAACTGCGATGTGCCCAGCGAGTCTAGGCCCCTACCGGGGGCGGTCAAGGAGCAGATATTCGTGTACAGACGCGGGGTTCATAGTTCCATCGGCTGTTGTTCGTGCGCCCACGCCGGGATCGCGACAGCTGCGCGCGGTTTGCGAGCTACGCCAACCACGCTTGCACGACGGCTGCGACCACCGTCGCGAGCGGCGCGTCGGCGTCCACACGTTTGCGGGCCACGCGCGTCCACAACGGGCCGCGCGACTCCTGCGCGAGCCGTGCTTCGGCTGCGAGATCATCCGCCCCAGGCAGTCGCGGCCGCGGCGCTGGGTCCAACTCCACACGGGCCACCGTCACGGCCGGGCTTGCGTCGAGATAGACGATCACGGCTTGGCTCGCCAGGAGCCGCGCCACGTTGATCGCCTCCGTGACCACACCTCCGCCCGTGGCTAGGACGGCACCCGGCCGCGCCAGGGCGCGCTCAAGCAGGATCGCCTCCATGGCCCGGAAGGCGGCCCAGCCCTCCTCCGCAATCCACGCCGCCGGGGTGCGCCCGGAGACGCGCTGGACCTCCGCATCGAGGTCCACGAACGGTCGCCCCAGCCGCTCCGCGACCGCGCGGCCGACAGTCGTCTTGCCCGCGCCACGCGGTCCGACCAGCACCAGCATGGGCCGCGGGCCCGCCGCCAGCGCCAGCACCCGCTCGGTGTCGGCGGCGGAGAGTTGGCCGGCGGCAAACAGCCGGGCCTGGCCCGCCGCCTGCGCACGCAGCAGGTCCCGCCCCTCCACGACGGTACGCGCCCCCTGCGCCCGCGCCTGGAGCACGAGGCCCGTCGGCACGCCCGGCGGACCGTACGGCGCGTCAAGCACCA
>JAQBWE010000159.1 GCA_027625315.1 Planctomycetota bacterium | reverse complement strand
GGGAGTCGCAACGCCGAATTCGCGCCCGCCGTGTTGGGCCCTCCTTCTCCGGGTGCGCGACTCCCGGGAGTCGGCACTCTCTGACCGACTCGTGGGAGTCAGGCCCCGCAACTGAATGCCCGGTCGCTGCAGGGATGGGGGAGGTTCAGGCGACTCCCGGGAGTCAGGCCTCGTTACCCAGCGTCGGGTCGCTGCGGGGGTAGGGGAGACTCATGCGACTCCCGGGAGTCCGTAGCCGAAGCAAGGCTCGCGCGCCAGGACTTGTGAGAGGGGGCTTGCACGTCTGTCCACCACTCTATATTGGGGGGTCTGCTCGATTACCCCCCAAGAACCGGAGAAGCACGTGAAGCCCAAGCGTCTAGGTCGCGGTCTGCGAGGCCTGATCAAGTCTAGCGAACCGGAGACCCTGCCTCCGTCGCGAGGCGGAACCGTTCCGGTCCTTACGCCGGTCATCCCGCCCCCCGTGGCTCCTGTTCAGGCGCCAGCTCAGGCCCCGGCTGTCGCTCCGAGTCCGAGCGCCGCTGCGCCTGCGGCCAAGCCCCCGGTGGCCCATCCGGCCGCCCCCCCCGCAGCGGCGCCCGAGCTCGCTCCCTTCCCGCCCTCAGCCGGGCCAGTGGCTCCGAGTCCCGACGCCCGGCGGGCGACAGGCGTGCGGGAGATTTCCGTCGCGGAGATTCGGCCGAATCCCTACCAGCCGCGCACATCGTTCAGCGAGGCAGGCCTCGCTGAGCTGCGCGACTCGATTGCCGAGCACGGCGTGCTGCAGCCCGTCGTGGTGCGGCCGGCCGCGGTTGGCTTCGAGTTGATCGCTGGCGAGCGCCGCTTGCGCGCCGTGAAGGCTCTGGGGCACGTGGCCATTCCCGCAATCGTCCGGCGCGCCGCTGACGAGGAAATGCAGACGCTGGCGCTGGTCGAGAACCTTCAGCGGGTCGACCTGAACGCGATCGAGAAGGCTCGGGCCTTGCAGGCCATGATGCGCAACTTCGGTCTGACTCAGGAGGAGGTCGCGACTCGGGTGGGGAAGGCGCGCACCAGCATCTCCAACGTCGTGCGGCTCCTGGAGCTGCCCTCGGTCATTCAGGACCTGGTCTCTGAGGATCATCTGTCCGGTAGCCAAGCGCGCGCGCTGCTCCTAGCGCATGGAGTCGAGCGTCGGATCGCCCTCGCGCGGCGCGCTGTGCGTCAGGGCCTGACGGTTCGGCAAATCGAGCGACTCGCGAAGGCCGAGCGCTCTGGGGAGCCCGTTGCGCGCGAGCCCGATCCGTACATGAAGGATCTCGAGACTCGCTTGCAGCAGGCGCTCGGCACCCGCGTGGAGTTGCGCGCGAAGGGCCGGGGCGGCGCCATCACGATTGGCTATCACGACGCCGGCGAGCTCGACCGACTCCTGGGCGTCTTGGGTGTAAACTAGCGAGGGCTAACAATCGAGCGGGTCAGTGATCCTGTCTGGCCTGGGGGGCACTGTCTGGCCTGGGGAGCACTGCCTGGCCCTGTGGGGGCCTGTGCGGCAGATGCCCGAGGCGGGCAGGCGGCGCGGCTACGACGGTGGGACGCAGAGGCCCCACGCCGTCACTTCGCGTCGTCGTCGTCCTTGCCTGCGTCGTCCTTGCCTGCGTCGGGCGCCTTGTCGGCATCCTCGGTCGACTTCTTCGGCGCGACGGGGCGGGTGGGGGTCTCTTGCTTGAAGCGATCCGCCTTCACGGAGCTGAGCTTGCGCTCGCTGTCCTCGGGCGCCACGCGGCTCTCGGCTGCTGCGCCACTGGGCTCGACCAGCGCGCCGTCGCGGTAGACAAGCACCTTGACGATCTGCACCGGCACTTGGAACCAGTCCAACACGCCGCGCGACTCGCTGTCGTCGCGCACGGAGTCCTCCGCGCGCCAGACATCGCCGCCGAAGATCCGGTCGGCCGTGAGGAGCGAGGTGATCCCACTCTCGTCCACAAGACGACCGATCGGTGTGTACTTGTAGTCGAGGTAGGGCGAGCGGCTGGTGACAACGAGTAATAGGTCGTCGGTGTCGTACTCGTCGCCGCCGTCGTGCCAGACGGCAACGATGCCGCGGTCCAGCGGAATGCGGTTGCGCGCTTCTTCGGGCAACACGCCCGCTCGAGACTTCACTTCCGATGCGGCGCGCACACCCTTGACGTCGTACGCCTCGAGGCCGCGACTGGCAGCCCCACCTGAGCGGAAACCATGCTCGCCCGGCTCAGCGGCGTCACCGATGTCGCGCTTCTCAACGAAGAACCGGCCGTCGTACGCGCCGGAGGCCGCGCGCTCCACGAACGCCTTGGTCCAAGCCGGCGCAAACTCGCCGTACAAGCCCAGGAGCATGTCGCCGCGCGTCGTGCGCACGAGCACGCGGGTGCCCGCGTCGGGCGCGGTCGCACTGAGCATGTGCTCCTGCTCCCACGCACGGTTCGCCTCCAGCCACTTGATGAACTGGCGCGTCAGGCTTGCCAAGCCGTCCTGGTTCAGCATGGTCCAGTTCAGCGGGAAGTCAGGGTGCTGGTCGCGAATCGCCTCGAGATGCTTGACGGCTTTCGTGTACCACTCGCCGCGCGCGCTCTGATCGAGCATGCCGGGATTCGCCAAAATGTGATCGGCGATTGTCTTCGCGATCATGAACCGCGTGTGCGGCGCGAGGGCGTCATCCGTCGTGGCGGCCTGCTCCGTCAGGAACTGCTCGAGTGCGCCGATGTACTTCTCGCGCTCCTCGTTGTAGACGCCGTAGGGATTCTCCCAGATCGGATCCTGGGCGGGCTCGTGCCGAACGCGAATCGCCTCGAGCGTGTCCCAGCGGTCGAGGCGGCCTTCGTCCTGCCAAGCACGCCAGAGCATGAAGGCGAAGCCGAGCGCGAGAGCCACGACCGTGCCGATCACGATCTTGCGAATCAGTGCCGGATCCATGCCCCCGGCGGGGTCTGAGGCCGATTGGCCCCGCGTGGGCTGTGTCTTGCTGTCCATCCTGACGCTCCTGGACTACGCGCCGGCGGCTTGCGCCGCGCGCTCGCTGTCCGCGATGGTGTTCTCGTGGTCGGGGAGGGGAATGAACGCCGCGAGGTGGTCGAGGCTTCCGGATTCCTTGATCAGGTTGCGAGCCACCACGAGCCGCTGGACCTGGTTCGTACCTTCGTAGATCTGCGTGATCTTGGCGTCACGCATGTACTTCTCGATGGGGTAGTCCTTCATGTAGCCATACCCGCCGAAGATCTGAACCGCGTCGGTCGTGACCTTCATGGCCATGTCCGTGCAGAAGAGCTTCGACATAGCGGCCAACTTGGTGAGCTCAGCCACACCCGCATCGCAGGCGCGCGCCGCCGCATACACGAGTTGCCGGCCGGCTTCGACCTGGGTTGCCATGTCGGCCAGCATCTGCTGGACCATCTGGAACCCGGAGATCGGTTGCCCGAACTGCTGGCGCTTCGTGGCATAGACGGTCGAGAGCTCAAGTGCGCCGGCGGCGAGGCCGAGGGCCTGCGCGGCCACACCCGGCCGGGCGCGATCGAGTGTCATCATGGCGTGCTTGAAGCCGAGGCCAGGGCGACCGCCGAGCAGTCGATCCTTGGGCACCCTGCACTCGTCAAAGTGCAACTCGACGACCGGTACGCAGCGAATGCCCATCTTGTCTTCGCGGCGGCCGATCTCGAAGCCGGGATCGCCCTTCTCGACGATGATTGCGCTGATGCGGCGGCTCTTGGACGTCGCATCTGTGACTGCGAAGACGCTGTAGATGTCAGCGGCGCCACCGTTGGTGGTCCACTTCTTCTGGCCGTTGATGATCCACGAGTCGCCCTCCTCGCGGGCTGACGTCGTCAAGCCGCTTGCGTCGCTGCCCGCGTTGCGCTCAGACAGCCCGAAGGCGATGAGCTTCTCGCCGCGCGCGATCTGCGGGAGGTAGTGCTGCTTCTGCTCTTCGGTGCCAGCGAGGAGGATCGGGAACGAGCCCAGCGCGTTGACGGCGAACAGCACGCCGACGCCGCCGCAGGCGCGCGAGATCTCTTCCACGACCAAGCACAGGTCGAGGACGCCGCCGCCATGACCGCCGTACTCCTTCGGAATCCACACCCCGAAGAGGCCAGCCTCCTTGATCGCGTCGCGGATCTCCCAGGGGTACTCCTGGAGACGGTCGTACTTGGCGGCCAGGGGCCGCACGACTCGGTCGGCAATCTCCCGGGCGCGGTCGCGCCACTTGAGATTTTCGGGGGTGAACAGCTCGTCCAACGGACTCCTCCCGGCGCGAAATGGCGACTTCCGCAGGGTTCTCCGGCGGAAGCCAGCAAGTCTACTGCCGGGGCGGAAGTGGCACCCACCCTGACGGGGAGGTCGGGCCTCAAGGGCGGCCGCGCTTGGGGCAACGGAACTCCCCCAGCAGGCGCTCGTGCGACCTTCCCCACAGGTTCGTTCCCATCCGGAGGCGGGGAACCGGTAGCGAGGCCGATGCAGGAGCGAGGCCCCCTCGACAGCGGTCGGCGGGCTGGCTGGGGCGCGGAAGGCCGATGAGGAGGACGACTCGTGGCCGGTTCACTCGAGGGCGACGAAGCGGCCTGATCGCCCCCAGCCCAGCCTGATCGCCTCCAGCCCAGCCTGCCGCGCGTCCGAAATGCAACGGAACTTCGCGCTCACCACACTAGGCCGCGGAGACCGGGGCCGGCAAGCGCCGACGGCGGCCGAAGCCCTCGTCGAGACGGTGCCAGAACCCGATGGTCTGCTCGCCGCGCTTCCAGCAGAGGTAGACGATCTCGCCGGCGACCTCGCCGTAGAAGTCGATCAAGCCCCGCTCGTAGTCCTTGACCGTTCCGCCCAGCGCCTCGATCTCTTCGATCAGGCCCTGGAAGCGATCCAGGACGTTCGCGACCGCTTCGTCGCGGCGGCGTAGCTCAGGCAACCTGCTCTCGTCGGACTCAGCGCGGACCTTTTCGTCCTCGTAAGCCCGGAGCGCCCGATTGACCTCAGCGTACGTGGCCACGATGTCATCGGCGATGCGGGAGACGAGGGGCAGCATGCTGTTGGCCTCGTCGTGGGTGAAGATCTTGCCTTTCATGACATGGGCTCCTGGGTGGGACACGAAACCGTCCGCAAAGACTGTTCCGTTCTGTGGTTCCTTTCGGCTGACGGGACCGGCTCGCGGGAGTGCCGAGGGCCGGCCGGATCGGATTTGTCGGGCTCACCCCTCTAGACGCGGCCCAAGGGGCGTCGGATACGCAAAAACCGCGTCCAACAGGAGTCCGGCCCCGCCCGCGCGGCCGGCGGCGCCGTAGCAGACTGCGACAGCGCCGTAAATGGCTTGTGTCAAGCGACTTACGTCTTCTCTCCTGCGCCCGGCGGGGGACCCCATACCTTGCGCCCTTCTTGCGCTGCCCCCGCGGGCTGCTGGGGGGGTGCCGGCAGGCAGGCTGCGAGCCGTTACGGCGTCCCCCCGGGGGGACACGGATCGCACGGACCGTGCGGCTGGGTGTGCGCCCCGCGCGCCTTCGCACCGCGGCAGGCTTGGGCGCTGGGCAGCGGCGGCCCTATGGTTTCGGGTCCGCCCGCGTTTGGGCGCTATGACCGCAGGAGTGCACCGCGCGTGGACGACCAGATCCGGGCCCTGAACGAGTACGTCTACATGAAGTACGTGGACGGTGCGCGCGTCGAGGACCTCGACGAGCCCGCCGTCTGCGCGCAACTCCAGGAGCACTACAACCGCCCCGAGAACGCGGCTGACACCGAGTGCGTCTATCTGGGCATCCTCTGCTTCGAACTCGGCTACGAGATCGAAGAGCGCCAGGAGGAGTTGTTCCGTCAGGCGAAGCGCTGGCTCGACCGCCACAAGACCGGTACCGGCGAGGCCTGGGACGCGGTCGACGACCGCCTGCTGGATCTCGACGAGTACTTCGAGCAGCACGGGCTCGAGGTCGAGCCCGACAACGCGCTCGCTAGCGCGGTGGCGCCCGTCGTGGTCGAAGAGATCGAGGACCACGGGCGCATGATGCTCGTGCCCGCCGGCGCATTCTTGTTCGGCGCGGAGAACGATCGCGTCACGCTGCCGCCGTACTACATCGACAAGTTCCCGGTGACGAACCGCGAGTATGAGGCGTTCTGCCGTGCGACCGGTTACCGCTTTCCGAAGTACTGGAGCGAGGACCGCTTCCGCAACCCGGACGCGCCCGTCGTGGGTGTGAGCCTGTCCGACGCGCAGAAGTTCGCGCGCTGGGTCGGCAAGCAGCTGCCGTCTGAGGAGCAGTGGGAGAAGGCCTGCCGCGGCGTCGACGGCCGCTTGTTCCCGTGGGGCGATGACGCGGCGACCGCAGAGCACGCGTGCTTCGGTCGCGATGCCGCCAAGGGCGCGACCGATCCGGTCGAGAGCCACCCGCTCGGTTTCAGTCCGTACGGCGTCGGCGAGATGGCCGGCAACGTTTGGGAGTGGACCGGTACGGAGTCAGAAGAGGGCGACTCCGCCAACGTAATCAAGGGCGGCTGCTACAACGACCCGCCCGAGCTGCTCCGCGGCGCCGTGCGTCTCGAGGCGGCCCCCAAGGACAAGTTCGAAAACATCGGCTTCCGTTGCGTGAAGTCCGCCTGATCGAACCGGGCGCGGGGGACGGGCGATGACGCCGCTGACCACCCTGCGACTCGCTCGTCCGTTTACGTTGCTCGCGCCTGCCGTGGGTGTGATCGGCGGGACCTTCGCGGCCAGTGCCGCGGTGCATGTGCCTGTCAGCGCAGCAACGCTGACGCTCGCCGTGCTCGCAGCCCTGCTTGCGACCGCCGCGAGCAATGCGTGGAACCAAGTGTTCGACGTCGAGATCGATCGCGTCAACAAGCCCACGCGGCCCGTGCCTGCGGGGCAGGCGACGCCTGCCGCGGCGATGCGCTTCGGGCATGCGTGCGCGTTTGGCGCGCTCGTCGCGGCCGCGTTCGTCGGGCTGTGGTTCCTCGCGTGTGTTGCGATCGGCACCCTGGCGACGTGGATCTACAGCGCGCCGCCGCTTCGCACGAAGCGCCTGCCCGTCGGTGCACTGATCACGATCGCCGTGCCGCGCGGTGCGCTCGTGCCCGTGGCCGGCTGGGCTGTGGTGGAAGCGCCGCTGCGCAGCGACCCTTGGGCGCTTGGGATTGTCGGCGGGCTCTACGTGCTCGGCGCGGCCGTCACCAAAGACTTCGCCGACGTCGCCGGCGATCGCGCACATGGTTGTCGCACGCTGCCTGTGCTCTGGGGCGCCGAGCGCGCGTCGCGCGTCGTGGCGCCTGCGCTTGTCCTGCCCTTCTTGCTCTACCCGCTGCTCGGTTGGCTCGGTTGGTTGTCACCGGCTGTCGCGTCGTTGGCCGTGCTCGGAGGTGTGCTCGCCACCGGCGGCGCGCTTGCCGCGTGGCTGCTGCTGCGTGATCCCAGCGAGCTCGCGCGGCGGGGCGGCAATCATCCCGCGTGGATGATCATGTATCTGCTGTTACTCGGCGCGCACATCGGCCACGCCATCGTGTATCGCATCGGCTCGTAGGGCGCTCGTAAGCGCTCACGTGTCCTGCCGAGCCGGGTGCGGCTTCGTGGATGCGGGGCGTGGGCTTGCCGTCGTCG
>JAQBWE010000158.1 GCA_027625315.1 Planctomycetota bacterium | reverse complement strand
CGGGTCCGCATCCACGAAGCCGCACGTGCTCGGCGGGACAGGTGAGCGCTTACGCGCGGCGCGCAGGGGTTGCGTGGCGCGGGCGGCCCCCGTATCCCGGGGCACGCCCCATCACCGCGCCAACGCCCACACGGGCCCGGAGTGCCATGTCGATCCTGCTCGAATGCGTACCGAACATTTCCGACGGCCGACGGCCCGCAGTAATCGCCGAGATTGCCGCGGCGTTCGCCTCCGGCGGAGCCGTCCTGCTCGGAACGGACAGCGATGCCGATCACAACCGCAGCGTGATCACCCTCGCCGGCACGCCGGAGCAAGTGGTTGCCGGGGCGGTGGCCGGCGTCCGCGCGGCCCGGGAGCGCATCGACCTCAATGCGCATGAGGGAGCGCATCCGCGCATGGGCGCGACCGATGTTGTCCCGTTCGTGCCTCTGGGCGACGCCACGACGGCCGATGCCATCGCCGCGGCCGTCGCGACCGCCGAGCGCATTTGGAAGGAGGTCGGCGTGCCGACCTACCTCTACGGTGATGCGGCCCGTGTGCCGGCCCGCGCCAACCTCGCCAACGCGCGCAGGGGCCAGTTCGAGGGCATCCGCAGCAGCATCGCCACGGATCCTGAGCGGCGCCCCGACTTTGGCGACCCCGCCGTGCACGCCACGGCTGGCATCACGGCCGTGGGCGCGCGGTTCTTCCTCATCGCCTACAACGTCAACCTCGCCACGCGCGATCTCAGCATTGCCAAGGAGATCGCGAAGGCGATCCGCGAGAAGGACGGCGGCCTGCGAGGCGTCAAAGCCATGGGCTTCGAGCTCGCGGAGAAGGGGCAGGTACAGGTCTCGATGAATCTGGTCGACTACCGCCAAACCAGCCCCGTCGAGGTGTTCGACGTGATCGCGGCCAAGGCACGTGCGGCGGGCGTCCCGGTCGCCGGCAGCGAGGTGGTGGGGCTCATTCCCGCCGCCGCGTGCCCCGCGGGCTTTGCGGAGCGCGTGCAGGTGCTCGACTTTGACCCTGAGGAGCAGATCGTCGAGCGGCGCATGGCGCGCGGATAGCGGGCCCATCCCATGCCGTGGCTCTCCATCGTCATCGTGAACTGGGAGGCCCCGGAGCACCTCCGGGTGTGCCTCGCCTCACTACGGACTGAGCCCCTGGGTGATGTCGAGATCATCGTCGTGGACAACGGCTCTCGGGACGACTCGCTCGCGGTCGCGCGCCGCGCCTGCCCGCAGGCGATTCTGCTCGCGCTACCCACGAACGCGGGCTTTGCCGAAGGCTGTAACCGCGGAATCGCGACGGCCCGAGGCACCTGGATCCTCACGCTCAACAACGACGCGACCGTGCGTCCTGGTTGCCTCGAATCGCTGCGGGCGGCTGTCGCCGCGGCCCCGGCCGACGTGGGCATGCTGCAGCCGCGCGTCGCCTTAGCGGGTCGCCCGCGCCTCAATTCCACGGGCGTCGTGATTCACCGCGACGGGGCCGCGCACGACCGCGACTTCGACGCCCCGCTTGATGCCCGACGCGAGGCCGACGAGATCCTCTGCATCACCGCCGGCGCGGGGCTGTATCGGCGCGCGATGCTCGACGCGACCCGCGTGGGCGGCACGTGGTTCGACCCGACGTACTACATGTACTTCGAAGATGTGGACCTCGGCTGGCGCTGCCGGCTTGCTGGCTGGCGGGCGACGTACGTGCCCACGGCAGAGGTCGACCACGCCTTCCAAGCGAGCAGCCGCCGCCGGGCACGGCACTTCGTGACTACTCACTGCATGCGCAACCGCGTGCGCACGCTCTTGAAGAACGCGTCGTGGCGCATGATCCTGCGTTCGCTCCCGCGTAGCGCAAGCGATCTACTCTGGCTGCTACAGCACGCGGGCGGGCGGGCACTGGCCGATTGGCTCGCAGCCGTGCGAGACGGGGTGCGCCACCGGCCGGCCGTTACCCGCCTACTGCGCCTCGACCGCCGCGCGGTGGAGCGCCGCTGGATCCTGCCGTGAGCGTGAGGCGGCTGAGCGCCAACCGGAACGCGTGCTCGCGCCGGCGCCCGGACAAGGCTGAGCAGCCTTCCGCCCGCAACGTATGACGGACCTCAGCGACGGAGGCTTTCCATGGGCGATCACGACTTTCAATCCCCGAGCGTAGCGACGTTCCTCGAGCGCCTGGGCAGCGATACACCTACGCCCGGCGGCGGCACGGCGGCGGCGGTCGCCGGCGCGATGGGCGCGGCCCTGGTGCGGATGCTGGCTGTCCTCACGCTCGGCCGGAAGAAGTACGAGCAGCACGAGCGCCTCATGCAGGCGGTCGCAGACCAAGCCGACGAGGAGCGCACGAAGCTCCTCGCGCTCGCGGCGGATGACGCGGCGGCCTACGACGCCGTCGGGGCAGCGTTCGGGCTCCCGAAGGAGACCGAGGCCGAGAAGACCGCGCGCACCGAAGCGATCCAGGTCGCGCTGAAGGGCGCATGTGACGTCCCCCTGCGGGTGATGGAGCGCTGCATCGAGGTGATTGCCCTGGCCAAGACAGCCGTCCAATACGGCAACCGGAACGCTCTGTCCGACGGCGCCGCGGGCGCGGAGTTCGCCCGCGCGGCCATGCGCGTTGCCGGGTACAACGTGCGCATCAACCTCAGCTCGATCAAGGACGCGGCGTACACCAAAGATGCTCGCACGCGCATGGAGGAAATCGAGTACATGGGCGGGAACGCCGCGACGTGGATCGACTCGCACGTCAACGAGACCTGGAACGGGTAGATTGGCCCGAGCCGGGCAACCCGGAGGGAGACCGTCGGCGTGAGCCTGCTCCAGATCCGTTCTCTGTCAAAGCACTACGGCGCCGTGCGAGCGCTCGACGGCATCGACATTGATGTCGGCGAGGCGCGCATCCACGGGTTCCTGGGGCCCAACGGCGCGGGCAAGACCACCGCCATCCGCATCCTCGCGGGCCTGATCCGCCCCACCGCCGGCAGCGTGACCCTCGGCGCCCTCGACCTGCTCGGCGACCGCACCCAGGCCGCCATGGGCCTGCGCGCGCTCGTCGAGGTCCCGGCGTTCTACCCGGGGCTGACTGGCTTCGAGAACCTCCAGGTCTTCGCCAAGCTGGCCCGCGCGCCCCGTGGTGACGTCGAGCGCCTGCTCAACGCGGTCGGACTCACCGCCGCCGCGAAGCGGGCGGTGGGCGGCTACTCCCTGGGCATTGCCCAGGCGCTCGTCGGCCGGCCGCGACTGGTCGTGCTGGACGAACCCATGAACGGCCTGGATCCGGCGGCGATCCATCTCGTGCGCGAGCTGGTGCTCGCCGAGCGCGCGGCGCACGGCGTGACGTTCTTCCTCTCCAGCCATCTCCTCCACGATGTCGAGACGCTCTGCGACGAGGTGTCGATCATTCACCGAGGCCAGGTCGTGGCCGGCGGCAACATCGAAGGCCTGCTCGGTCACGCGGTCTCCGGATTCCACATTCACACCGCCGACGACACGGTCGCGCTGCGTGCGTTAACCCGCGTGCTGCCCGGCGCCAAGCCGAGAATCCACGCCGACGGTGGCATCGAGGTCGACGGGGACGACGCCCTCGTGCCGGCGCTGCACCGCACACTTCTCGAAGTGGGCGTGCCCGCGCTGTCGATCGCGCCGATGCGCGAGACCCTCGAGCGCTACTTCATTGAGAAGACCGAGGGGGTGATGGGATGAGCCGGCCGCGACTCGGCACCGCACTCTGGACTCTGGCCGTGGCCGTGCTCGCGCACGGGCTGGTGCGCGCCCTTGATCTGGGCGGGCTGTGCGGCCCCCTCATCGCGCTCTGCGCGCCCTTCGGCGACCGGGCGGGGCCGGTGGCCGATGCCCTGTTGCTCGCCGCGCTGATCGGCGGCTTGCCGCTGCTGGCGGGCTGGACTGGACGCCCTCGCCGAGAAGCAGCCCCGGAGTTCGGCTGGGGCCTCCTGAGCTCAGCCGTGGTGGCCGTCGTCCTCTTCCTTCCGCTGGACGGCATCCACGCGCTCGCGGACCGCGCCCCTTGGCTGCATCCCTTGCTGCTCGGCGGTCTCGCGACGGCCGCGCTGTTCGAGCGAGGCTGCGCCCGCCGGCTTGCGACCTTGATCGGCGTGGAGTGGCTGAAGGTGCGCAAGGGCCGGCTGCTACGCACCGGCCTCCTCGTCGCCGCCGGGGCGACGCTACTCGCGGGCCTTACCTACGAGGCCGCCCCGAGCGAGTCGGGCTGGACGCGCGCTGCGCATGTGCTGGGCGTCGGCTTCTGGACGGCGGAGATCCTCGTGCTCGTCCTGGGCGCGACGCTCGTGGCTGGCGAAATCAGCCAGAGCACGATGAAGATGATCCTCCCGCACGCCTACCGGCGCGCCGAGTGGGTCGCGGCCAAAGCCACTGTGCTGGTCGGCTGCGCGGCACTGTTTGGCTTGACCGTCGCGGTGGTCGGCGTCGTGCATACGACGATCGATGCGGGCCTGGATGACATCGTGCGCGAGGCCGTCGCCGGATTCGGCGGCGAAGAAGAGGTCAAGGTGTTCCAGACCGCGGACGTGATGCGCGGTCGGATGCACGACCTGATCCTCGCCGCGGGAGCGAGCCTCGTGGCCAGCGCGCTCGTGGGACTACTGCTCTCGTGCCTGTTCCAGGGGCTCGTGCCGGCACTCTCGGCTTCGTTCCTCGTGTTCGCCGCGCTGAAGACAGGCGACATCTTCCTCGGCTTCACCCGGCGCACACTCGAAGGCATCTATGCCCACTACCCCGACGAACTGCGGCGTCTGACGGAGAACTTCGGGCGAGCGCTCAGCGAGAGCTGGGACGACACGCTCGTCACAACGGGACTCACGCTTGCCCTGCTTACGAGTGCAACGGCCCTGCTCGTGTCGCTACGCATTTTCGGCCGGCGGGACTTGCACGGATGAAACCCGACGAGTTCGTTCAGCACTTCGGCGCGCTCAAGGCGTCCGCGATTTTGCGCACCGACGACCGGGCGGCCGCGGGCGTCGCGATGGACGCCGCCGTGCGCGGGGGCTTTCGAATCCTGGAGTTCACGCTCACGACACCTGGCGCCCTGGAGTGGATCGCCGCCTTCGCCGCGCGGTCCGGATTAGTGGTCGGCGCGGGCACGGTGCTCACCGTCGATGACGCGCGCGCGGCGGTAGACGCCGGCGCCCGGTTCCTGGTCTCACCGGTCGTGGACGAGTTGGTCATCGAGGAGGCCACGCGCTTGGGCGTGGCTGTGATGCCGGGCGTGCACACCCCCACGGAGATGCTGCGCGCGCACCGGGCGGGCGCTCCACTGCAGAAACTGTTTCCCGCACCGGGGCTGGGCCCTGCGTACGTGAAGGCGTGCCTCGGCCCGCTGCCGTTCCTGCGCATCGTGCCCACCAACGGCTGCGACGCAGGCAATGCGCGCGCCTGGCTCGCCGCCGGCTCGCACGCACTCGGCTTCGTTGCGCCGCTGTTTGACGCCGCCGAAGTACGCGCAGGCGACACCGCGGCCATCGAGGCGCGCGCTCGGGCGCTGATCAGCGCCGTGACGGCAAACTGAACGGCGGCGCGAGGTGGCAGATGCCGTGGGGACAGGCCTCGACGCCGCCGTGCGGCAGTCCGGGCTTGGCAAGCGGGGTACCGCCAGCGCGACCACGACCCGGAAGACGCGTGCGCAGCCGGGCGACGTCGTCCGCCAGGAACTGCGGGTGATCCCACGGGCGAATGCCAGCTGAAGCGTTCATCAGCGAGTCGGCGACCGCGGGCTCCGTGTGATCGAGACCAAGGCTATGACCGATCTCGTGGGCGGCGACCACCGCGATCTGGCGTGCCAGTTGGTGTGCCTGCTGCGCGAGGAGCGCCTGGCGGCCGCCGACGCTCGGCAGTCCGTGCACGAGTGCGTGCAGGGCCGGGAGGTCGGCGTCTTCCACCGGATGCCACTCGAGCGACGAGCGATAGTAGTGCCGGAACCACGGCGCGAGCGCATCCAGGAACACGCCAAGCGTGACGCCCCCATGCGTCGTGTCGTTCTCGATCAGGCCGTTGTCGGCACCATCGAGCATCGCCGTTCCGAGGATCGCGGTCGAGCCGCTATACGTCAGCCCGATCTCGTTGTAGCGCGTCGGTCCAGCGTGAATCACCGACCCCGCCCGCGGCTTCACGTAGCCCGGGCCGGGCTCGTCAAACGGAAAGCTGACAGCCAAGGCCTCGGCCGGACCGCGGTCGTGCAGGTAGAGCCGGCTGAGTTCGCGCAGTAGCTCCAAGCGCACGAGCTGAGCGGCCAGCACGTCCACACAGGTACCGACGGAGTCCAGGCTTGCGCCCTGGCGCCCTCGCAGGCCCACGTTCGCCAGCATGGCGTGCCAGTCCGACGCGTACGCGTGCTCGCCGCGCTTGCCCGAAATGTTGACGTACCACACATCCGTCGTTCCGAAGGCCGCTTCGTGGGCCTCCGTCGGATCGAGCCGCACGCGCACGACGACGCGATGCGTACGACCGGTCGCCTCGTCGCGAGCCTCGAGCACGTCTTCGACCGGCTCGCCCGCGATCAGACCCGGCCACCACACGGCGCGCTCGCCGTCGACGACCAGGAACCGACCACGGCTGCCCGCGGCGATCACGTGATAGGTCACGTCGCCCACGGCGCCTGCGGTCGCCAGCTCAACGGCGCGACCACTCCAGGCTTCGCCGTGCACGAGGCCAGCCCGGGCGTACACACCGAAGGTGTCGACGGCGACGGCGCGCGTGGCAACGCCAGCGCGGACACCGTCGCTCACGTGGACAGCGAAGACCGAGAGCCCGCGTGCTCGCGGCGTCCCTGAGACAGTTCCGTCCGTGCGCAAGCTGAGACCAGCCGGCAGTTCGCCGGACCAGAGTCGCCAACGGACGGTCTCCGACTCAGGATCCCGGACCTCGAGCTGAACAGGGCCGTAGTGCTTGCCCTGGGAGCCGGCGGGCAATGCGCCCGTCCGGAGAGTGAGCCCCTGGCTGAGGGCCGCACCGCCTTCGACGAGTTCCTCGCTCGTGCCGGCGCCGCCGCAGCCCGCTAGGAGCAGGCAGAGCCCGGTTGCAGCGAGCAGGTAGCGCGCGCGTCGCCCGGTCCGTCGCATAGCTGGCACCTCGGCCGCCGCTTGCGCGCCACGCGGCGTCCACATCCGGACGCCCTATCGGCCAAAGGCTGGATTCCCCGTCAGGGGATTTGTTGCTCCCCCCAACAGGCGCCTGACGCCCCCCCCGCCGCCCCGCTCCGGGCGGCCCGGGGCGCCCGCTGGCCCCGTCCGTACGATGCGGGTCATGGCCCGCCCCCTCACCCTCCTCGCCTGCGCGTTCTTGGCCGCGCTCGCCAGTCGCCCCGCGGAAGCCGCGGAGTTCGGCGCGTACCTCGTGCCGGCCGGTGGCGACGTTCGCAGCGTCCGCACGGCGGACGTGGACGGAGATGGTCGGATCGACCTCGTGGCGCTGGTACGCACACCGGACGACGGGTACGAGTTGGTCGTGTTCCGCACGCCCGCGACGCCCACGCCGCGGGTGCTCTTTCCGGCCGATCACATCGTGCGCATCCCGTGCAATGGCGCGCGGGCGCGCGCGGGCGCCGTGGCCCTCGGCCGCTTCGG
>JAQBWE010000157.1 GCA_027625315.1 Planctomycetota bacterium | reverse complement strand
TTCCTCCACCAAACGCCGGGCGGCCGGATCGCGTTCGGTCGAGAGGGCCGCGCCCGACGGCAGCGCGGCGCGCAGGCGTGCCAGCACCTCGGGCGCGTCGAGGTGCGTCACGAGGACGCGGTCGCCGTCCGCGACGACCTCCTCGACGCCGGGCAGTTCCGCGAGGGCCGCGGCGTCCAGGGTGCCCGCGAGGACGGTACGCCGGCGTCCCAGCCGGTACCCCCCACGGCCCAGCGCGCGCTCCAGGACGCCGAGATCCACCGCCCCTTCCACGAGCAGCTGATGCGTCCCGAAGTTGGCCTCGGCCCGCTCGACGCCTGCCACCTTGCGGGCGATCGTCTCCACGCTCTGGACGCAGCCCGCACAGTGCATCCCCTCGACGGGTACGAGCTGGGTCGGAGTGTGGCGGGCCGACGAGGTCACGGGCCCAGGCTACGCCCGCCGCCGCCGTGACCCCGATTCGGCACGGCCCGGTCGAGGCGGTAGCCTCTTGCTCGTGGACAGCAAGAACCTCTACGACACCCTCGGCGTGAAGTCGGACGCCTCCGAGAAGGAGATCCGCGCCGCCTACCGCAAGCTGGCGATCAAGTACCACCCCGACAAGAACCAGGGCGACGAGGCGGCGGAGAAGCGGTTCAAGGAACTCACGCAGTCCTTCGAGGTGCTCTCCGATCCCAAGAAGCGCGCCGCCTACGACCAGCGCCTACGCGGCGGATTCACCGGCGGCGTCGATGGCCTTGAGGACCTCTTCGGGGGCTTCTCCTTCAACATCGAGGACATCCTCGGCCGCCACGGCGACCTGTTCGGCGGCTCCGGCGTGCCGTTTCACGCCCGCCGCGTGCAGCGCCGCGGCCAGGATGTCGAAGCCGAGCTGCGCGTGGACTTCCGCACGGCCGCGAAGGGTGGCCGCGTCGATGTCAGCCTGCGCATGCCGGGCGGCGACGCCCGCTCCGTCGGCGTCACGATTCCCGAAGGGATGGCCGACGGGGCCTCGCTACGACTGCGCGGTCTGGGTCAGCCAGGCGCAGGCGGCGGACCGGCCGGCGATCTTCTGCTGCGCGTGCGCGTCGCGGAGGATCCCACGTTCACCCGGCGCGGCGATGACGTGCTGGTGGACTTGCCCGTGCCGGCCCCGCTCGCGGCGCTCGGTGGCAAGGCCGACGTCGAGACCCTCGGCGGTACCGCGCGCGTGACCATTCCCGCGGGCGCAGCCTCAGGTGCGCTGCTCCGGCTCAAGGGACAGGGCATCAAGGGCGGCGACCTACTTGCGCGCATCCTCGTGATGGTGCCGCGTACGCCGAGCGATGCAGAGCGCGCGCTCTACGAGCAGCTGCGCGACCTCACCGCCGAGTCCTAGTTCGCGCGGTGGGTTAGCCGCCGCAGGCCGCGGGGCGTTTGGACGTCACAAGGGCCCTGCCGCCACCGTAGGGATGCTGGTACAGCTCGCCCGAGGTCGCGGCCGCGCCCCAGATGCGATCGCGCGCCAGTTCGACAGCGCGGCAGAAGTCGGGATCAAACGGGAGGCCGTCGATGCGACCGCTGCCCCGGCAGAGGTCGTGCTTCTCGCCGGGATCCGTCTGCAGGTCGTAGGCCTCTTCGAGCACAGTCCCCGCGCCGCGATCGAAGGTGATGATGTACTTCCAGCGCGACGACCGCACCGACGTAAGCATCGCGTCGTCATCCTCGCCGGTGTTCTCGCGGCTGAGGATCTCCTCGCCGAACACCGGTCGTCCCGATCCGATGCCCTCGAGCAGCGGCAGGAACGACTGTCCGTGGGCGCGGGGCAGGGGTGCACCGCCGATGTGATCGAGGAACGTCGGCAGGATGTCGTGCAGGCCCACGCTGCCAGTCAGCGTGCGACCTCCTCCGAAGGGCTCAGGTCCCTGCATGACCATGGGGATGTGGACGAGCTCGTCGTAGAGCTGGCGACCGTGCGCAAGGATGCCGTGCTCGCCGAACGCTTCGCCGTGATCTGACGTCACCACGAGCACGGTGTTCTGGAGCATCCCCCACGCCTTCAGTTGCGCCATCGCGACTTCGACTTGGGAGTCGACCCAACGGACGCCGGCTTCGTAGCCCGCACGGAGTTCGGCGGCCAGCTCGGGGCGTGGATGCCGCATGCAGTCGCCGTGCACGTAGCGGATGACCGCGCTGTGAACGGCCGTGCCGTGGCGCTCGATCAGGTCCATCTTGGCGAGGCGGTCGAGGAAGAAGTACTTCGTGATCTCCCACGGCTCGTTGATGGCGTCGAGGTCCAACTCCGTGCGGCGCCCCGGTCGATCCGGAACGTGCGGCCAGGGATGGCCCTCAGGCCCGTACGGATCGTGGGCGTCGAATGTGTGCAGCAACAGAAAGAACGGGCGGTCGAGATCGCGCTTCGCGGCGAAGCCCGCCAGGATGTGCTCCGTTCCCTGCAGGGTGTAGCCGCGGGCGCCGGAGGTGAAGCCCTGCAGGATCGAGTCGCCCTCAGCAATCCAAGGCCCACTCGTGAATGCGGCCGTCTGATAGCCGTGGCTCTCGCGCAGGATCTCGGCGTACGTGGTGACCGCCTCCAGGAGCCGCGGCGAGCGCAGCGGCGCGTCGTTGCCGTGCCCGCTGGGCAGCATGCCCGTGAGTAGGCTCGTCATCGAGGGCACGGTCCACGGCGCGGGGGCCGCGGCGTTCTGCATCTACACGCCGGACTTGGCCAGGCTCGTGGTGAACGGCATGAGCCCGCCCGGCGCGCCCGGCGCGGCGACGGCGTCTTTGCGCAGCGTGTCGATGACCAGCACGACGAGGTTGGGCGTCGACGACCTCGGCTTGGCGCGCGCGGGTCCGAGCCAGCGGCCGTCGGCGTCATACTGCGCGCGGCTCACCGGCGGGGCCGGCGGATCCTCCCCACACCCGATGAGGAGCACGAACATGAGCGCGCAGCCCAGCCCCAGCACAAGGGGTATGCGGCGCGCGGGTGTGCGATGAGGCGACGGCATGCAGGCGGATTGTCGCCGCGCGTGCGGCTCGTGCCCACGAAATCGACGCGGCCGCTTGGCTAGCGCGCCGGCCCCAGGCGAACCGGCTTGGACTCGCCGTGTAGCGGCGCGAGATCGAGGCCGAAGTGGGCCATCACCGTCGCGCAAATGTCGCGCACCGTGTAGGGCTGTCCGTCGGGCGCGGGCAGGACTGGCCGATTGCACAGCAGGACGCCCGGCACGAGCTCGCGATCCGTGCTGCAGTGATCCCCTGACCACGCCATGAGGTTGCGCTCGAACACGGCGCCGTGGCGCGCCATCCCCCCCAGCAGGGCGGTCTGCCACGAGATGCGGTAACCGACCTCGAACCCGATTTGCAAGTCCGGCGCGTGGGCCGGCGGCCCGCCAGGTCCGTAGGTGTAGACGTCCTCGAGGAGCGTCACGCTGCGCACGGCGTTGCGCGGGATGCCGTCCCGGACGTCTTCCGGCCGGTGGTACGGGTTCTCGAGCTTCAGCAGCTTGCCGCGGATCTCCTCCATCAGGGCCCGCTTGTCCTCCGGCTTCACGATGCCGGTCTCGTCGCGGCCGCGCAGGTTGATGTAGATCTGCCCGAGCCCCAACGCGAACGCGCGGGTCTTCGACCAGTCGATTGCGTCGGGTCCTTCCCCGAAGGTGAAGAACGGGCCGAGGCCCTTGGTCTCGGCGTCTTGGGTGAGCGTCAGGTAGCCCTCGTCGGCGAGCCACTGATTTACATGCACGCCCCAGCGCCAAGTCTGGAACCCGTGGTCCGAACAGATGAGCAGTGTGTCTTCGGGCGCGAGTGTCGCCCGCACCGCGCCGACGACGAGGTCCATGCGCTGGTAGACGATGCCGATCGGGTCCATGGCCACCATCGGATCGTTCGGATCGTGCGCGGGATGGCCCACGTCGCGGTGACGCCAGTAGCCGTGGGAAGCCCGGTCGGTGGCGGTGAAGGTGTAGTAGACGAGCCGCGGCGTGACGTCGTGCTGCTCGCGCACGCGCGCCATCTCGCGCAGGAGTGTGACCTCGCCGCGGTCCATGTCTTGGAGCAAGTCACGCAGGAAACCGGCGTCGTCCTGCACGCGATCGTTCAGTGCAAACGTCTGCTCCTGCCAGCCCATGGACTCGTAGGGCCCGTCGCGCTCCCAGAGCTCTGCGCCCAAACCGGCGGGCGAGGACAGCGGCAAGAGCGGGGCACGCGGGTCTTGCTGCACGGGATCCGCCATCACCTCGAGCGGCTCGAGGCCGCGCACTTCGAAGCGCACGGTGCCGCGCAAGGCGCGTGCGACGGGCAGTGTGTTAAGCGCGAAGCCCACATCGAAGAACCCGCTGCGCTCACCGGCCGGGACGAACTGGCTTGCGCCGTCGAGCGTGATGCGCACGCCGGCAACGCCCTCAAAGGTCTCGCGCTCGAAGCGCAGCGGAACGCTCGCGCGCTGGTTGCCACCGCGCGCATCCGGGCCCAGGGTCGGATCCTGGGGACCGAAGAGCACCGTGTCGAACACAGTGGTGTCGGCGCCGCCCTCCAGCGCCATGCGGTAGCCCCCGAACACGGTGTAGCCCTCTTCCGTGCGCAGGCGACTTGAGTAGATGGTGTAGAAACCCGCTGAGCCCGCGATGTCGGGCGTTCCGAGCCCCGCCGTCATGCGTGCGCCGGGACGATCCGGTGCGGGGAACAGCAACGGCTGGCGCAGCGAGAGCACGGAGTAGCCAGCCTCCCAGACGCGATCGGTGAACGTCGGGAACGCGAGCCGCGAGGTCACGCGCGGTGCCCGCAGGGGGAAGCGTCCGGCAAAGCGTGCGCGCACGAGATCGGTCATGCCGTTCACGGGCCGGTTGCGCGGGCCGCGCTGCACGAAGTCGAAGATGAGCGTGCGACCTGGCCCCACGCCACACTGCATGGCGGCGAGGGCAACCGGCGATTCGGGCGGGAGCTCGGACAGTAGCGGAACGAAGCCGCCGTCCCGGGCGAGCTGGTCGAGGTTGGGTACGAGGCCGGCCGCGCGGTAGCCCTCAAGGACGCTGTGGTCGACGCCGTCGAACACGAGTACGACGATGCGCGGCACGCGCGCTGCGTCGGCGGCCGGCGCGGGGGCGGACGCGGGGACGACGCCTTGCAGCAGCTCGCCGAACATGCAGAGGTTGAGCAGGAGGACCGGCAGGAGGAGGACGGGGACTGCGCGGCGTAGCAAGGCGACCGGCTCCGGGAGGGCGGGGGCGAACGGTCAAGGTACTCGCGGCCTGGGCGCGGAGCCGCGCCTTCCCTTGAGGGGCCTCGGCCCCGGTGCTAGTCTCCGGCCCCGCCATCGGGCAGGGCGCATAGCTCAGCTGGTTAGAGCGCATGCTTCACACGCATGAGGTCACAGGTTCGAATCCTGTTGCGCCCACCATTCAACTCGGTTGCGAGACGTGGTCGAATGACCCCCCGACGGCCACCGGGTCCCACATGGATTCGAACCTGTGACCTCTTTGAGGTCCTCTTTGATGGCTCCGCCGCTAGCGCGGCTACGCGTAGGTTCGAATCCTGTTGCGCCCACCATTCAACTCGGTTGCGAGACGTGGTCGAATGACCCCCCGACGGCCACCGGGTCCCACATGGATTCGAACCTGTGACCTCTATGAGGTCCTTTTTGATGGCTCCGCCGCTAGCGCGGCTACGCGTAGGTTCGAAGCCTGTTGCGCCCACCACTTTCTTCGTACGCCTGACGTAGAACAGCGCCCCCCCGCCGGCCCTGCTACCTGGTCGGTTGCACTCCGCTGATCACCAAGTCGTCGCCTGTCTCCGGATGCCCGTCGGGACCTACGCTGCGCAAGGTCCACTCCCCAGTCTCCCGACTCGCGCTGTATCGAAAGCGTCGTCCCCAGACATCCAGGGGGATTTTTGCCGTGAACGGATATCCACTGCGCCCAGGTCGCCCAAGTTCATCGAGATCCGTCGGCGGCGCCTCGAACTCGGCTTGGAACTTGCCAATCGACTCAGCAAGAAACCGCATGATCGCCTCTGTCTCCGCCTGCTCGTCGCGATCACCGCGGCGGAAGTCCGGCCAGTAGATCCACACCAGGAACAGGATCAGAATCACTGTCGCAACCCACCGCACTGTGATCTTGGCCGCTTCATGTTGAGCTTCCCCGTGTCTGTCGGACAACTGGGATCGGTAGGATACCGGTCGAGGAGGTCCGATGGGTCAACGAAAGACGCGGCAGTTCACCGCGGAGCAGGCGGCCCGGCTCTTCGAGGCCGTGGGGAACGGCCATTTGCACGAGTACAGACTCCCTCCGTCGAGCAGAGGATACCTGCTGAGGGACGACGCCTGATCAGCCGCGTGCGCTACTTACAGGAGGAAAGTTTCCCCACTGCGCTACGCTCTAGGCCCCCTTCGGAGCCACCGGCCGATGCCTGAACGTTTGCGCATCCTCTTTCTCTGCACCGGCAACTCCTGCCGCAGCCAAATGGCCGAGGGCTGGGCCCGCACCCTCAAGGCCGACACCCTCGAACCGCACTCGGCCGGCATCGAAACCCACGGCCTCAACCCCCTCGCCGTACGCGTCATGGCCGAAGCCGGCGTCGACATCCGTGCGCAACACTCCAAGACCCTCGCCGGACTCGGAGACCTCGCCTTCGACACCGTCGTCACCGTCTGCGGCCACGCCCACGAGTCCTGCCCCCTCTTCCCCGGCTCAGCCCGTGTCGTCCACCAACCCTTCGACGACCCCCCCGCCCTCGCTCGCGACGCCGCGAGCGAGGAGGAGGCCCTCGATCACTACCGACGCGTCCGCGATGAGATCCGCACCTACGTCGCGTCCCTCCCGGAGTCCCTCGCGTGAACCTCTTCAAGAAGTGCATCGCCGAGTTCCTGGGCGCCTTCGCCATCGTGCTCGCCGGCTGCGGCGCCATCGCCGCGAATCAACTCGTCCCTGGATCCGTCACGCACGTCGGGATCGCCGCCACCTTCGGCCTGACCGTCATGGCGATGATCTACGCAACCGGCCACGTGAGTGGCGCCCACTTCAATCCGGCGGTCACGCTCGCCTTCGCCGCCAGCCGTCATTTCCCGCCCCGCGAGATCCTGCCCTACATCCTCGCGCAGTGCCTCGGCGCCATCGCCGCCAGCCTCATCCATGTCGTCACGCTGGCGCCGCTCCTGAGCAGCATCGCGCCTGATGCCGTGCTCGACCTCGGCGTCACGCAGCCGCTGGGCGGCGCGTTCGCCACCGCCTTCGTTTGGGAGTTCCTGCTCACGTTCCTCCTCATGTTCGTGATCATGGCCGTGGCCACTGATTACCGCGCCGTCGACAAGGCCGCGGGCCTCGCCATCGGCGCAACCGTTGGACTCGAAGCCCTCTTCGCCGGCCCCCTCTGTGGTGCATCCATGAACCCGGCGCGCAGCCTGGGACCCGCCCTCGTCGCAGGGGAGTGGGCGCACTTTCCCGCCTACGTCGCCGGCCCTGTGCTCGGCGCCGTCGCGGCCGCGCTGCTGTATCGCTTCATCCGCTGCGAGCCGGATCAGGATCCTGGGCAGATCAAGGGCTGCTGCTAGCCCGGATGTTTCATGAACACAGGTTGAATCGCGCGGTCCGCGCGGGTCTTGGCGCCCGATCTCC